>DASTDG010000173.1:0-11704 GCA_035710475.1 Chthoniobacterales bacterium
GCTTGTCCGCGCTCAGCCGCTGCTGCTCCGGCCCTGCCAGGCTCGACGGGAGAAGTAGCGCTCGTCGCGCCAAGCGCTGTTGCCGCGGGACTTGCGGGAGCGGCTGGGGAAGCTTGGGCTGCAGCGGTGCCTGTCACCGCACCTCGGGTCGACGGCGGAATCTGTTTCGGGTTTTCGGTTTTAATCTTTTGCTTCAGCTGGTCTGCATCAGCAACGCCTGTCCAGCCCTTCTCGATTTTCGCGTGCGCAACTCTCGTCTTCACCGCCGGAGGCGCCACACGCTTAGTCGGTTTCTGAATCTTCGGTGGGGCTGCAATGACGAGTTTGTCGCCCTGCACCTTGGTGACTGAGCCGGACTTCACCGCAGCCGTCGGATCAATACTCTGCCGCTCAACCGCGAGTCGTTGAATAGGTCGGCTCGACTGCGCGCTGAGCGTGTTGTAGTCGGGCCCGTAGTTGTAAACGGTGTTGTTGTTGTAGGTGATGTTTGTCACGTTCACCGTCTGATTGATGTAAGTGACGTTTTGCGTCGGAGCGAAGATGCGGTCGCGCAGAACCGGTTCACCGATGTAGCGTACGTCGATGAAGTTGTAGTAAGCCGGGCCGATATCGAAGTCGATGTCGACGCTCGGGCCGACGAGCGCTTCGCCGCGGTAAACGATGCCGGGACCGCGCGGAGGCAACGGCGCCCAGCCAACGTAATCGCCACCGACTCGCCAGGAGACCCAGGCTGGTCCCCAATCTAAATCGCTGCCGGGGAACCAAACCCAGCCGTAATTAGCCAGGCGCGCCCAGCGGCCGTAGTGGTAGGCGGCCCAACCGAAATCTTCATAGGAGATCCAGGTCCAGCCGAGATCGGTGTATGCCCAATAGCCATCGGTGTAGGGACGCCAGGTCGACTCGCTGATTGCCACATCGGGTTGCCAGCCATAGCCGTAGTCGGCGACTTCAATCCACTGGCCCCCGCTGAGGTTGTTGTAGAAAAAGTCGATGGAAACTTCGGCTGCCGTCGCGTTACGTGCGGCCGGCAATAACAACGCGAAAAATGCCAAACCAAGCAGTGTTCGTTTCATATCGTTTGTGGATTTGAGTCGTTAGACATCCGCGCCGCGCGGATTATTCACGAGCAATGCGCAGCCGCCGCCTCACTGCACTGCCGTGCTAATTACTGCGGGCGCAGCACCACAAATGACCGCATGCGGTGCCGGCAAACAGACAAGACCTGCGGCTGCGATGGATCAAGCGAACGGAGAATGTTGTTATAGTCGGCGACGGACGCGACTGGCTGTTGGTTGATCTCTTCGATCGCGTCGCCTTTCTGTAATTCGGCGACGCCGCTGTCCGGATCGACATCAGTGACAACAACACCACGCACATTTTGCGGCAGGTCGAGCTGACGCATCAGCTCCGGTGTGAGCTCGCCGACGTGAATGGCTGCCAGGCCGCCGCGTCCCTGTTCTTCCTCCCCCGCGCCGCTCGGCGGTGTCGCCCCTTGCTGCGGTAACGGTAACACGCGCGCAGTCTGATAATTCAACGGCTCCTCTTTGATCTGGGTCCGCACTGTCATCGGTTTGCCGTTGCGGACGATTTCCAAATCGATGGTTTTGTTCAACTCCGTTTGCGCGACAAGGCTGCGCAGTGCCGAGAAGCTCTTCACGTCGCGCCGGTCGAACTTGCGGATGATATCGCCCTTCTGCAGTTGCGCCTGCGCGGCGGGCGAGCCGGGCAGCACATCATCGACGATGACGCCTTCGGCATCAGCACCTGTTTGCTCCGGCTGCAGAGCACGTGTGCGGATGCCGAGGTAACCGCGAATGATCCGGCCCTTTTTCAATAAGCTCTCCAACGCGGTGCGGACGGTGTTGGATGGAATCGCGAACCCGATACCTTGTGATCCGCCGCTGCGGGAGATGATGGCGGTGTTGATGCCGATGACTTCTCCGCGCAGGTTGATCAGCGGTCCGCCGCTGTTTCCGGGGTTGATCGCGGCGTTAGTCTGCAGCAAATCGCCAAACATATCGCTGCGACTCGGACGGCCCTTCGAGCTGATAATGCCGTCGGTTACCGTCTCCTCGAAGCCGAATGGATTGCCAATCGCGAGCACAAAATCTCCGGCCTGCACCGCGTCGGAGTCCCCCAGTTTCAGCGGTTTAACACCCGGATTGTCGATCTTGAGCACCGCGAGATCGACCTCGGCATCGGCACCGACCAAACGCGCTTTTTCGGTCCGTCCGTCGCTCAACTGGACCTCGATCTCGTCAACTTGGTCGACGACATGACTGTTTGTGATGATGTGGCCCTCGTTCGTCACCATTACGCCGGAGCCTAATGAATTCTGGACGAGCGCTTCTTCGTTCGGATTACGGAACGGACGCGGGTTACGGAAGAAAAATTGAAACGGATCGAGCTCATACTCGCGGCGAATCGCAATCTTCTTCGACGTCTTAACCGCGACAACCGCTGGGATGACGCTGCTCACGAGCGCGCGCCGTTCGCGGTTGAGCACCTCGAGTGAGGTAACTTGCTTTGTGTCCACGCTCGGCTCGGATGCAAGCGTGTATTTTTCCGGTGTCCGGCGCTCTCCGAAACCGAGGCCGCCATGCTTGAGCCGGTAATCGTAAAGTAACGAGATGCCGGCGCTGACGAGCAGGACGAACAACAAAAATTTTGCCAGGTTTTTCATCAACTAACGTTCGAAAAGGTGCGACCCTCTTGTTCGACAATCAACTGGCGGAAACGTTGATTCTCAAGCAGCTCGAGGCACGGGTCGTGTTCGAAGATCGACATCGCCGCCGCCCGGGCACGGCGCATCAGCGGCGCGTCGCGCTTCAGGTCACCGATTTTAAGCGCGGGCAAACCGCTCTGCGCAGTACCGAGCAAATCGCCCGGCCCGCGCAAGTTCCAGTCGTCTTCCGCGACTTCGAAACCGTTCGCGGTTTTCTCCAAAACTTGGAGCTTGGCCGACGCGGCTTGCGACTGCTCGGTCCCGAGCAAAATGCAGTACGACTTGTGTTCGCCCCGACCGATGCGTCCACGCAACTGATGCAACTGCGCGAGGCCGAAGCGTTCCGCGTTCTCAATCAGCATCACAGTGGCGTTCGGCACATCTACGCCTACTTCGATGACCGTGGTCGCAATCAGCGCCTGGGTTTCGTTGCGCCGGAAACGCTCCATGATTTCCTGTTTCTCCGGCGCTGGCACACGGCCGTGAATCAGCTCGCAGCGGTGTGGATGCAAGCGTTCACGCCATGATTCGTACTCCGCGGCCGCTGCTTTGATGTCGATGTTCTCGCTCTCCTCCACGAGCGGATAAACGATATAGACCTGTCGGCCCGACTCGAGCTGCGTGCGCAGAAAGGCGATCACCTCGCCCAGCTTTGACATGTCGCGCAGGAGGGTGATGACCTTGCCGCGGTTGCGCGGCATTTCGTCGATGATCGACACGTCTAAATCGCCGTAAACAGTCATGGTTAGGGTGCGTGGAATGGGCGTTGCCGTCATCACAAGCACGTCCGGCGCAGGCTCACGACTGGTTAGGCGCGCGCGCTGCGCGACACCGAATTTGTGCTGCTCATCTATGACCACGAGGCCGAGATTGGAGAACTCGACATTCTCGTAGAGAAGCGCATGCGTCCCGACGATCACGTCCGGGGCTGCGGGCCGCGAAATCCATGGTTCTGGGGAGCACAGGCTGCCAGCCTGTTGGTCGCGGCAGCTTGCCGCGACATCTTTCGCGTTTTCAGCGCCAGGATACCAAACCCACCGGTAATCATGACCCTGCTGCACCACTCCAGCGTCCCAAGGGTTGCGCGTGATGTAAGAAAATTTCTCCTGTAAATCGCTTTCCGATCGAATGAATCGATCAAACGATTCGCTTTCCCACACTGCCCTGCTCGCATTGTCGATCTTGTTAATTCGATTTGCAGTAAAGGATTTGATGCTGTGGAGAATCTTTGAAACTGGAAAGAAAACCGTTTTTCCATCCTCACTCTGTTTTTCCACCATTGGTTCAATCAGCATGTGGACATGGTCGGGCATGACACACGCCGCGTACAATTCATAACGTCGATCTTTCCACTGGAGCAACGATTCCAAAACGATGTCACGCGCCTCTGCCGATAATTGTCGATGATTCCGTGTCGCGAACGTAATCGCGTACTTTGCCCACGGCCGTTCAAAGTGGGGCAGGTTACGGCGGTGATATGATACCTCTTCGGCGACAGCATCCGGCAGGCTGCCGGATGTGACAGGCTGGCAGCCTGTGCTCCCCAGAGCTTTACCGCTCGCCGATGCAAACAGCGGGAGCGGCGCGCTTTCCTCCTGACGCGCACCGGTCCGCACGGCGATCCGCACCCCGAGCGGCTCGAGCCAGCGCCGGAGCACGGCATAGTGTTGCTCGGCCAAAATTTGGGTCGGTGCCATAAACGCGCACTGATACCCAGCTTCGACGACGAGCAGCATGGCCGCGATCGCAACGACCGTTTTGCCCGAGCCGACATCGCCTTGGAGAAGGCGGTTCATCGCGCGGTGCGCGCCGAGGTCGTGCTGAATCTCAGCGATGACTTTGTGTTGCGCAGCGGTGAGCTCAAATGGTAAGCCGGCCAGAAATCTGTTCAGTAACTCGCCACGGCCGCAATGCGCCGCGCCCACGCGAGCCGCTGAGTCGGCGCGCCGGGAAGCAATCAGCATTTGCATGGCAAAAAATTCGGCGAGCACAAGCTGCTCGCGCGCAGCATTCAGCGCGTTCCAATCATTTGGAAAATGAATTGTCCGGAGCGCATCCTGCTCTGCGCCAGTGGCAAGCTCGCGGGCGAGCAACGGTTCGAACGGCGCGTCTCTTAACTCAGCGAGCAGCCGATAAATAATGCTGCGCAGCACGCGTTGCGACAGACCTTCAGTCGCCGGATAAATCGGCGTAATCCGCCGGAAATGGATGGAAGTCTCTTCATCCTCTTCGACAACTTCGAATTCCGGATGATCGATGCAAATGCGGTTGCCGCGCAGCTTCGGTCGGCCGAAAACAACGAGCCGCTGCCCGGTTGCGATCATCTTTTGAATGTAGTGGAGATTGAACCAGCGACAGACGAGCGGCTGACTCAGCGCGTTCGCGTTTGATTCCTGCAGTGTCGCTTCGAAGATTTTTTTCCAACCGCCGAACCGGCGCAGCGACGTCTTAACGACCTCGCCGCACAAGCAGATCGGCATGTCGCTTTCCTCACGCGGGAAATGCGGGAATTGTTGTCGGTCTTCGTAGCGCCGCGGAAAATGCGTCAGCAAATCCTCGACCGTTCCGATGCCCAGCCGGCGCAACGCGAGCAAGCGCGGCCCGGGTATCCAAGCGATGTCAGTCAGCGGCTGCGAAATTTCCATCAGTCAATCGACGCCGTCTCGCGCAAGGCATGGATTTGCATCTCCAGCCGCTCTTCGCCTTCATATTCACCCGCGCGAATGCTGAAGGCGACGTCCCAGGGCGCCGCCGGTAACGATGTGGCTGCGCCATCGAAATAGACCGCGCGATGATGATAATTTCGCTGGCGCAGACGCAGAGCGAGATGTTTTTCGCCGACGACGCGCGGCGCGCTCGCCGGCTCAACTTTGCGCGCAAAGAACAGCGGCTGCGGATTTCCGCTACCGAACGGCTGAAGCATTTCGTGCCAATGGAGAAAGTCGTAGTTCAGCTCGGCGAACGTGAGCTCGTGATCGAGCCCAAGGCGGGGCTGCAAATCATCGTTGGACAACAGTTCGCGCGCGACAGCTCGGAACGCGTCGCGGAATAGGTCAAGATTCTTCTGCTGAATCGTTAGGCCGGCGGCCATCTCGTGCCCGCCGTACTTGTCGATCTTGTCGGCGCATCGGCACAACGCCTCCACGAGGTTGAAGCCCTCTATGCTGCGTCCGCTGCCTTTGCCGACCTCCTCGGCATCGAAGCCGATGACGATCGTCGGTCGGTGGTATTTGCGCGAAATCCGCGACGCGACGATTCCCAAAACGCCCGGATGCCAATCGCGCGCGCCGACAACGATTGCGGCATCGCGTGAGCCGTCGAATTCGGTTGCAATCTTTTCTTCCGCGGCAGCAAGGATCGCCTTCTCCACTTCCTGGCGCTCGCGATTTTGGGTGTCGAGAAACCCGGCCAACTCAGCGGCTTCAGCTTCGTCGGTCGTTAGCAGCAGCCGCAACGCCTTTTCTGCTGTGGTCAATCGGCCCGCCGCGTTTAGCCGCGGCCCCAAACGAAAGCCAATGTCCTCAGGTAAGATTGGCGGTTTGACTCCGCTCACTTCGATCAACTTGCGTAAACCGGGTCTCGTTGATTTTGCGATCTCCGTGGCACCGCGGTGAACAAGTGTCCGGTTCTCGCCGCGCAGCGCCACGATGTCCGCCACCGTCCCGAGTGCGACGAGGTCGAGCTTCGATTTCAGATCGAAATCGAGCGGCCGCCGTTTGAGCAAAGCGTGACAAAGTTTGAACACAATCCCGACACTGCAGAGATAATGAAATGGCGACTCGGCATCTGCCTTTGGGTTCACGACCGCGACGCAGCTTGGGAGCGAGGACTTCGGTTCGTGATGATCGAGCACAATCACGTCCACTCCGCGCCGGCTAAGATCGACAATCTCCTCTGCTGACGAGCTGCCGCAGTCCAGCGCGATCAAAAGCTGCGGGCGATATTGCGCGAGGCAACGCTCAATGCTCTCCCGGCTCAAGCCGTAACCTTCTTCCATCCGCAGCGGTAGAAATAAGTCGGGTGCGGCGCCGTAGGCGCGCAATGTCTCGGCCAATAGTGCAAGCGACGTCACCCCGTCGACATCGTAGTCGCCGAACAGAACGATGCGCTCACGACGGTTGAGTGCGGCGAGCACGCGCGCGACCGCGGCTTCCATGTTCGGCAGCAGAAAAGGATCGCTGAGCGATTTTAGCCGTGGCCGCAAGAAATCCCGGACCTCTTCAGCGGAGCCGAAACCCTTGCGCATGAGCAGGCGGGCGATGCACTCGCAGCCGCAAAGTTCAGGCCACGGAATTGCGCTTCCGCTCAGTTCCTCACGCGGCGCAAGAATCCACCGGCTTTGCCGCGTAAAGGTTCCAGGCGGCTTTACATCGATCGGTTTTTCGCCTACGCGGCTTTGCACCGCTTACTTTAATCGCAGCGGAGTTTCTGACAACAATCGTCTAGCGAGTGTGGCGCAAAGGCTCGTGACGCTGGTCCATGCTTTCGGGTCTCGATAAATCGCGGCAGGATAATACCGGCGGCGCCTTCATAGTCGCTTTTCTTGAGCAGTTGCGTTCCCTTGTTCATCGTCGCGGCAGCGTTCGCATCGTACATGCCGATCTTCACCCCATGGAGGCCGCCCTGACTAGTGCCACCGATGAGCGCGAGAACGAATGTGAGCGCGAGAGCGGATGCATATTTCCTTCCCACCGTTGCGATCTTATTTCCTCGGCCCGCAGCGCCAAGGCGAAAGATCACGGCACGAACCGTGCTCAACCAAAGCTATTTAGCTGACGTCAATGAAGGATTTGCTGCCAAACCCAAGTCCCTGGACTCAGCGGTCGTTCGCTGGCGCGGCACGGCGTCGTTAGTTGAAAGGCGGTGGGAGTTATGCTCGATCACGATGACCTAAAGTGGATCGCGAGCACGTCGACCGATCTCAATTCTCTACTGCAACAAATCTCCCGCTATGCCGACTTGGCGCGGCGGCACAAAGAGCAGCCGGATTACCTCGATCTGCTCGCGGAGAGAGTCGAGCTCGCAACCAAGGCCTCGCAGGAGCTTTTCGATCGCGTTACGTCAAAAATTCTGGCCAAAACGGTCGCCCAAAGCAGCGAGATGGCCGAGAACACGCCGCCCGCTTTCAGCGTAGTACCGCCTCCCACAGCGCCGGCTGTCCCCCATGAGCAAAAACCCCAAAGTAACGGCAGTAAACGTCTGTCCGAAGCGAAAGCCCCAACGCGGAGTTCGGCGCCAGATCTGTCAACCGAACTCGAAGTCAAGAATCCGCGCGGCAATCGCGAGTACATCCTGCTCGTAGAAGATGAAACGCAGGTGGCGGAAGTCGCGGCAGAGATGCTGGCCGAAGAAGGCTACAAGGTCATCGTCGCGCACGACGGCTTTGAGGCCCTGAAAATTTACCGCAACGTCGGCAAACAGATCGGCCTCGTCATTCTGGATTACTTCCTGCCAGTGATGGATGGGGATGCGGTGTTCGAAGAGCTGCGCGCGCTGAATTCGCACGTCAACGTCGTACTCAGCAGCGGGTTCGCCGAGCAACAGAAGATCAGCGCAATGCTCGCGCAGGGACTGCGCGGATTCATTCCGAAGCCTTACTCAAGCGAGAAGCTCCTCGGCCAGGTGCGCTCGACGCTAGACGCCGCGCGCCAACGGCTGGCCTGACTGTTCCGCCTTACAAGATCGACAAGTTCCACGAGTCGTTGAACCGACCGATATCGGCGCCTGCGCTGGCATCAATTTAGCTTCTCGACAGGAGGTCGCCCATGTCTCGGATTGACGCTTTCTTCAAATTGATGGCCGAGCAAAAAGCCTCGGACTTGCATCTCGCGACAAACAACCCGCCGATGCTCCGCATCAACGGCGACCTGGTGCGGGTCGATTTTCCACCGCTCAAAAACGACGAGCTCAAGACGATGGTTTACGAGATCGCGCCGGAGGGTAAAATCAAAATATTCGAGGAGACGTCGGATGTTGACTTCGGCTACGAAGTACCAGGCGTCGCGCGGTATCGCGCCAATTTTTTCCAGCAGAAACACGGCATCTCCGCTGCCTTCCGCTTAATCCCCTCAAACGTGCTGACGGTCGATGAACTCGGGCTACCGCCGGTGCTGAAAAAATTTCCGATGCTGAAGAAAGGTCTCGTGCTCGTCACGGGCCCAACCGGTTCCGGTAAGTCGACGACCCTCGCGGCCATGATCGATTACGCCAACCTCCATCGTCAGGACCACATCATCACAGTCGAAGACCCGATTGAGTTCGTGCATCGCAGCCAGAATTGCCTTGTGCAACACCGCGAAGTCGGTGTGCATACGCGGTCGTTTGCGGCCGCGCTGCGCGGTGCGTTGCGCGAAGACCCCGACATCGTTCTGGTCGGCGAAATGCGCGATCTGGAAACCATCGAGCTGGCGCTCACCGCGGCCGCGACCGGTCACCTCGTGTTCGGCACGTTGCACACCTCCAACGCCGCCAAGGCGGTCGATCGCGTGATCGATGTTTTCCCGACGCATCAGCAAAACCAGATCCGCACAACTCTGGCCGAATCGCTCAAGGGAGTGATCGCGCAGAATCTTTTCAAGCGCATTGATCACCCTGGCCGTGTCGCCGCGCTCGAGGTTCTGGTTGTCGACATGGCAATTGCGAACCTGATCCGCGAGGGCAAAACGCACCAAATCCCCGGCATGATTCAAGTCGGCAAGAAGAAAGGTAATCAGCCTCTCGACGACGCGATCATGGACCTCTTGCGCAAGGCGATCATCAGCCCCGAAGAGGCCTACGACAAATGCATCGACAAGAAAAAATTCCGTCAATTCCTGAAAGAACCGCCTGTCGACGGCAGCGAAGAGTAAAATGCGAACACCGGATCTGGACAAAATCTTGTCGGCGATGCTGAACACGTATGACGGCATCTCCGATCTAAACTTTTCCGTCGGTCACCCACTTCAGGTCGAAGACTTCGGAGAGCTGAAATCGGTATTTGTCGATCCGCCAATTGAAGCGCTCACACCGTATCAAACTGAACAGGTCGCGCTCACGTTAATGCAGGGAAATCGCCGGCTCATTTACGATTATCTGACCGGCGGCTCATGCGACTGCAGTTACGCGCTCCACGATCAGGCGCGCTTCCGCGTCAACATCTTCCGGCAACAGGGACATTTCTCCGTCGTCCTGCGCAAACTGCAAGGTGAGGTTCCGAAAATCGAGTCGCTCCAGTTGCCGCCCATCTTCCACGAGATCGCGAAGGAGAAGACTGGACTGGTGCTCGTGACCGGCGCCACCGGAAGCGGCAAGACCACTACGTTGGCGGCGCTGATCAACGAGATCAATCACACCCAGCCGGTGCACATCGTCACGTTGGAGGACCCGATCGAGTACGTGCATCCAAAGGCAAAAGCCACCATCAACCAGCGCGAGCTCGGACACGACTTTAACAATTACCCGAACGGCTTGCGCGCTGCGTTGCGTCAGGCGCCGAAAGTCATTCTGGTCGGTGAAATGCGCGACCGCGCCACCGTCGAGATCGCGCTCATGGCCGCGGAGACGGGCCACCTCGTCTTGAGTACGCTGCATACGGTCGACGCCGGCCAGTCGATCAATCGTATTCTTGGTCTGTTTTCCATCGGCGAAGAGAAGCAACTGCGCATTCGTCTGGCCGATGTTTTGCGTTACGTCGTCAGCCAGCGCCTCGTGCCGAAAGTCCGCGGTGGTCGTCAGTTACTGACCGAAGTTCTCGGGCACAACCTGCGCACGCGCGAAGCCGTTGCCCTTGGTGAAGGCGAACATCGCAGCTTCTACGAGATCATTGAAGCGAGCTCGCCATTTGGCTGGATGACCTTCGACCAGTCGATCCTCAGCGCGTATGAGAACGACCTCATCAGCGAAGAGACGGCGAAGCTTTTCGCCTCGAAAAAAGGCCGCATATCGCGCGGCATCGATTTAATCCAGAAGGCACGCGGGGTCGATACCGAGCTGGATTCCGGCCTGCGCCTCGACCTGCCGGCGAACGCCTTTCGCTAAGATCGACATCTAGTCATGGAAATCGAAACCGATCCCACGTTTCTCGACATCGGCGACAACACCGCGCTCGTTTGCGTCGATCACCAGCAATACCAGAAGATTGTCGTGCCGCAGCTCATTGATCTCGGTTACAAGGTCCACCTCGGGTTGTTCGAGGAAGATGTCATCCTCAAGCTGCAGACCTATAATTACGATGTGGTCGTCGTTTACGAGAACTTCAAGGAATCGACTGCGCAAACCAATCCCGTGCTGCGCGCGCTGAGCCGGTGTCCCGATGCGCGCCGCCGCGAGCATTTCGTCGTTTTGCTTAGCCATCGGTTTCCGACCAACGACGCGATGAGCGCGTTTGTGCAGAGCGTCGACCAAATCGTCAACATTAGTGATCTCGGCAACTTCAAACCGATCGTGCGACGTGGCGCCGTGCAGCATCGAGAGCTTTATCACTCATTCAACGAGATGGTGAAGACGGTACAGTCGATCTGATCTCGCTGTGCGGCGGCACACGTTGCGCGACGGCACCGACCGCATGTGAATAACTGCACGATTATTCACATTGAAATTTTCGGCGTCGACTCCAATTGAATTGCCAGCGCCAGCGACCGTAATATTCTTTGCATTCGTCGCCAATGAAGCACTCGAGCTGGATCCGCTTCCAATGGGATTTGAGCGCGTTCCCAGCCAACGGTTCGCCCTTGCCACCACGCTACCAGATCGCACCGGCGTCCGGCCACGATGTAGAGCAGCTGCGCAAACTTTTCTCCACCGCCTTCACGCTCGACTCGACCTGGAACGCGGCCGTGGACGAAGTGCTGGCAACCGTGCAAATGTGGCTCGAGCGCGCTTTCGCATCACGCACAAGCACTTGCCTGGCGCTACGTCACTGCACACGGATTATTGGCGCGTCTGTTGTACTCGGCGAACCGGAAGCCGATAATCACCTCACGCCGGGTCCATGCATTTTAG
>DASTDG010000174.1:0-5075 GCA_035710475.1 Chthoniobacterales bacterium
AATCATCTCGCCGTTGACGCGAATTCGCTCGCGGAATGTCACGAGATGAGGCGAGGTGAAAAGACCGGTGCGATACTGCGCGGCGCGACAGATCGCCTCGATCATCGCGCAGACGGAGCCTTTGCCATTTGTGCCGGCCACGTGAATAACGCACGTGTCGCGTGGCACGGGCTTCCAGCCCGTGTCCCACCGGCAAGATGCCGATGCCACGAACTCGGCAATGAGCCGGCGAATGTTTTCCAGACCGAGTCTGATGCCGAAGCGCTGGAGGCTGTAAAGCCAGGCGAGCGCTTCTTTGTAGTTCACGGCGCCAGCGACAAGTAGCTGAGCAAGCGGCTGATCTCGTCGCGCATTTTTCTGCGGTGCACGATCATGTCGATTAAGCCGTGCTCCACGAGAAATTCCGCCGTTTGAAATGCTTTCGGCAAGTCCTGGTGGGTCGTTTCCTTGATCACGCGCGGCCCGGCAAAGCCGATCATGCTTTTCGGCTCGGCGATGATGACGTCGCCTAACGAGGCAAAGCTGGCCATGACCCCGGCGGTCGTCGGATTGGTGAGCACCGAAATGTACGGCAGCCGCTGCTCGGCGTGCCGCGCGAGTGCGCCGCTGGTTTTCGCCATTTGCATCAGGCTCAACATTCCTTCGTACATGCGCGCACCACCGGAGGCGGATACGATGATCACGGCGGATCGTTCGCGCGTGCCGTATTCGATCGTGCGCGTGATTCGCTCGCCGACCACCGAGCCCATCGTCGCGGCGAGGAAACTGAAATCCATGACCGCGATTGCGACCTTATAGCCGTCGATCAATCCATAGCCACTGATGACGGCGTCGCTAAGACCAGTCGCTTGCTGATATTTTTTCAGTCGGTCTTTGTACGTCACCATTCCGTGAAACTGCAGGGTGTCGATCGATTTCAGGTCGGCGTCCATCTCGACGAACGTCTCCGCGTCCATGAGATGCTCGAGCCGTTCCCTGGCCGATTGCGGAAAATGATAGTCGCAGCGCGGGCAAACCCGCTGGTTCTGCGCCAGCTCGATCTCGTGCACGACCTCGCCGCAGCCGGGACATTTTTGGAACAGCCCCTGCGGAATGTCGCGCTTCTTTTTTCCTCCTGCGCCGGGCGGCGGTTTTTTGAAGATGGCCATGTTGTCAGGCACGAGCTGCCGTGGCCGCGTGGATGGAACGCGCTCCCAGCGTTTGCAGAACGCGCGCGCATTCGCTCAGCGTCGAGCCGGTTGTCAGCACATCGTCAACGAGGAGCACGCGCAAGCCTCGCACGTCGGCCGTTTTTCGTAAACGAAATGCACCGCGCAAATTTTGGATCCGCTCCGCGCGGTCGAAGGCCGTTTGCGTGGTGGTGTAGCGAATGCGCTCGAGCGCTGGCTTCAGCGGTAATGCCGTGTGCGCGCTCAACAGTTCGGCGATCAGCGCGCTTTGGTTGAAACCGCGCTCGCGTTCACGCGCCGGATGCAGCGGAACGGGAACTATGATGTCGAACGTTGCGTTGCGGAGTCGTTCGTCGCCGAGGGCGGCGAGGAGCCAACGCGCGACCAGATGGCGAAGATGAATTTGCCGGCCGTACTTAAAATCGAGCAGAACCTGCCGAACGATTCCGCGGCTGCGATAAGCCGCGACTGCGGCTTCGAAATGCAACCTACGATGAGTGCAATTCGCGCAGGTGAAGGTGTCGCTGATCGCGGCCGGAAAGGGCTCGGAGCACTTTGCGCAAAATGGCGGCGCAATCCGCGTAAGCTTCGCATCACAGCTGGCGCAAAGATATTCGCCCGCGTCGACATTCTCAGAGCAAACCGCGCACGCCGGCGGGTAAAGCAAAGACGCAATCGCACCGAGAAAATCAGCCTTTAGTCGCATGCGCGTGATCTCAGCCACCTGCGCATCAGTAACCAAGTCAGCGCGGCGACGGCGAGCGGTACGATGCCGACTAGCAAGTTTTTGCCGACCCAAGGCAGAGCGATGACTTCACGATGAGCGATCCGATTAAACAGGCCGCTGCCGAAGATCCATCCACAATGTAGGCCGATGGGTAGCCAGAGTGATCGGGTTTTCACCCGCGCATCAGCCATGATGTATCCGATCAGGAACAATGTCGTGAACCCCGCGGCAACAACTGTTGGATTGGCGAACTTGGAAAAGGAATGTGCAATGGAGTCAAAACCGGAGCTCCATGTCACGATCGGTGATGTTTGTTCCGGCGCTTTGAAAAAATGAACGATGGAAAACAATGCTGAGCTCAGCACCATCGCGATGTACTTATGACCGCTCCTTAGCAGGATGCCGAGCACGAGCCCGCGGAAGAAACTTTCCTCAATAAGCGGGACCGCAACGGCGGCACCGATCACTTTTGCCAGGCCCGACCAATTGACGACGTGACGCAATGAAAACAGATGCGCTACGACCAGGAGTGCGCCGCAGCAGAGCAGGGGAGCCAGGGCAAGTAAAAAGCCGGCCGCAACATCGCGCGACCATTGGCGGTTTGGCTCGAGTTGAAGATCCTGCCATCGCCGCCCGCGGACCCACCGTGTGAATGGAAATAGTAACGCGGCGAGCGCGATCAGCAGCGCTCGATGAAAGAAACTTTCGAAGTCGACGCGGGCGAAGAGCTGCGGAGCGCACGCCTGCGCCGACCAGAACAGCAGCGGGGCAAGCAGCGCGCCGAGTAGGATGCTAGCCCCAAGGTAGATGAACAATCGCGCTGCGTCCTTCAAGCCTGCTAATGTAAGATTTTGCCGCAATGCCACGTCAACACATATGGACAGAGAAAGACGCGGAGGGGCGCAAGCGCGAGATCCGCGCGACGAAGTTCGGCCGCGCGTGGCGTTTTCAATCGAAAGACGCCCACCAATCCGGCTGGACCTATCACGATCCTCCGTTGCTCGATCATCTGCTGAGGTTGAAGCAAATCATTGCGCGAAAATATCAGCGCCGCCGCGCTTCAGCCGACGATGTTGCGTCGGTGGAAAAACTACTTCGCGACCACGAGGACAATGAATAAGCACGACTTCATTAACCGCCTCTCCCTTTTCGAAAGGGAGAGGATTGAGGTGAGGGATTGTTCGGCGTGCGTTTTTCGAGCGCGAGCCAGATCGCCTGCAGGACGCTATCGAGTTCTTCCCGAATCTGGTGGTTCCAAAAGCGAACTACAGCAATTCCCTGTCTGGCCAGAAACTGTTCTCGTGCTAAATCTCGACTCTCGCGCAGTCGGTAGCCATGCCCTGAGCCATCCAGTTCGATGGCAAGCTTCACGGCCGGACAATAGAAATCCAGCAAGTAACGGTCGATCGGGTGCTGTCGCCGGAACTTATAGCCTGCGAAGTTTCGGTTGCGAAGGCGACGCCACAGAATGCGTTCGCAATCCGTCGCACTTTTGCGCAGATGACCGGCGCGAGTCATTGGGCGATTCTTTGGCGATTGCGATTTCTTACGCGAATCAAAATCGGCCACCCCTCACCTCAATCCTCTCCCCGCAGCCGGAGGAGAGGCGGATTAGGGCGTGCATTTGGTCGGAGTAGGTAATGATCAATGACTGAGTGGAACACTGAGCAACTCGTCGCGGCCGATAAGCAGTTACTCTGGCATCCGTTCACGAACGTGCGCGATTGGTGCGCGCCGGAACACGAGCCGCTGGTGCTTGTCCAAGGACGCGGCGCTGTTGTGCGTGACAGCCGCGGGCGTGAGTATATCGACGGTAATTCGTCGATTTGGACCAACATCCACGGGCACAATCATCCGCACATCAACGCAGCGATCCGCGAACAGCTCGAGCGCGTGGCACATACCTCGTTTCTTGGGTTTACAAACCCGGCGGCGATTCGGCTCGCCGAAGCGATTGTCGATCTTTTGCCGGGCGACTCGCTAAAGCGCGTGTTTTATTCTGACGACGGATCGACGGCAATCGAGGTCGCGCTGCGCATTGCCGCGCAATACTGGCGATTACGCGGCTCGCGGCGGCATCAGTTCATCGCGTTTCAGCACGCTTACCACGGCGACACGGCGGGGGCGGCGGCACTCGGCGCCGCGGAGATGTTTCGCACTGGTCTGACCCACTGGAATTTCCCGGCGGTGCATGTGCCGGATTTGAAAACGCTCGAAACCATTTCGCAAACAAACACAGAGACAATTGCCGCAGTTGTGATCGAACCGCTCATCCAAGGCGCAGCCGGAATGCGCGTGTGGCCGCCGGGCACTTTGCGCGGAGTTCGCGAGTGGTGCGATCGCACCGGCGCACTGTTGATTGTGGATGAAGTGATGACCGGCTTTGGGCGCACGGGAAAAATGTTTGCGATTGAACATGAAGCTGTCGTGCCGGACATCATTGTCCTTGGAAAGGGACTCAGCGGGGGTTATCTGCCGCTGGCTATGACGGTGGTGAGCGGGGAAATTTTTTCGCGATTCGACGGCTCGGTGGCCGAGGGCAGAGCGCTCGCCTACGGGCACAGCTACACCGGTAATTCACTCGGCTGCGCCGCGGCCAAGGCCAGCCTCGAAGTGTTCGTAACCGAAAACGTGCTCGAAAGATTGCAGCCGAAAATCGAACAGATGCGATTTGAGCTGGGAACAATCGCAGGTCTCGCCAGTGTGCGCGAAGTGCGACGATGCGGTTTTATTGCCGGAATTGAGTTGCGCTCACCGCAAGATGTCGAACTTGCGGCTAAGGTTTGTCTCGCCGCGCGCGCGCGCGGTTTACTGACGCGTCCGATCCGCAACGTCATCGTTTTCATGCCCCCGCTTTGCATTACTGCGCCGCAACTGTCGGTCGCGACCAGTGCGATTTACGACTCCATCTGCGCGATCTGCGATTTATGAGCACAAGCGCAACAAAGAAAATGCGGCTCGACAATTTGTTGGTCGCGCGCGGCTTTTTCGACAGCCGAGAGCGCGCGCAGCGGGCCATTATGGCCGGTGATGTGCGAATAGCGGAGCGCAGCGTTTCCAAGGCTTCGGAGTTAGTCGCGCCGAACGCGAGCATTTCCATTGCGCACCGGCGGCAGTACGCGAGTCGCGGCGCACTCAAGCTCGCCGGGGTCCTCGATTCTTTTCAGATCGAAGTCGCT
>DASTDG010000175.1:0-6601 GCA_035710475.1 Chthoniobacterales bacterium
ACCGGTTCCGTCTCATAAAGCGGTGATTGCAGAACGGGCGGCGAAACGTCGGAAAGATCGACAATTGCCTTTCCTGCCGCACGCAAATTCGCCAGCCGATCGCCCAGATTCGATCCCAGCGCGACCGCAGCTCTCATCGTAGCGCGAGCATCCCGCTTGCGATCTCAGAATCCGCAACCTGGAGGGTTGCGCTACTATAGTCCGAGCACATCCGCCATCGAATAGAGTCCCGGCGGTTTTCCCACGATCCATTCCGCCGCCCGTAATGCGCCACGCGCAAAGATCTCGCGGCTTGCCGCGCGATGCGTCACTTCCAATCGCTCGCCCGGTCCGGTGAAGATCACCGTGTGTTCGCCCACGACTTCGCCTTCGCGGATCGACTGAATCGCAACTTCATCGTCGATCTTGCGTGCCTCTTTCAATAGCTCGGCCAGCGTTTTCGCCGTGCCGCTCGGTGTATCTTTTTTCATCTTGTGATGTGTTTCGACGATTTCGACATTGAAATCGCGCAGGATCTCGCCGGCTTTGCGCGTCAGAGCGAACAACGCGTTCACTCCGACGCTGAAATTCGACGCGAAGACAATCGGCACCAAGCGCGCTGTCTGTTCGATCAGCTCTCGTTGCGTCGGTGAATGGCCGGTCGTACCAATGACGAGCGGTTTGCCATGTGCGACCGTCGCGCGACAAATCTCTTCAATCGCGCCGGGCTGGCTGAAATCGATCGTCACATCGACGTTCTCCATCGCCGGTGCAATCGCGTCACCAAAATCGCATTGCGCCACGATCTCGATATTCGGTTCGGCCTTTGCAAGATCGACAATCGTTCGGCCCATCCGCCCCTTCGCGCCGACGAGCGAGACACGCACGCGTTTCATCACGCGAGCGTGTTGGATTTCATTTCGCGCTCAAACTCTTCGAGCGTTTTGCGCAGCCGCGCCTGATTCGCTTCGCTCATTTCGCAGAGCGGCAGACGCACTTCCCCCGACATCACGCCGCGCCAGCCGAGCGCCGTTTTCACCGGCACCGGGTTTGGTTCGACGAACAAATCTTTGAACAGCGGCAACAATTCCCGGTGCAATCTTTTGGCTGATTGGAAATCGCCGGATTCACATGCTCGCACGAGCATGCAAACCTCAGCCGGAAACAAATTGGAAGCGACGCTCACCACGCCCGCCGCGCCGACCGACATGAATGGAAGAGTGAGTGAATCGTCGCCGCTGAGGATTGTGAATTGGTCGGGCAAACGGCGGCGCAATTCTCCCACGCGCTCGACACTGCCGCTCGCTTCCTTGATCGAGACGATGTTGCGGCACGATTCGGCCAGCCTAACGACGGTTTCTGGAAGAATATCAACAGAGCAGCGGCCGGGAATGTTGTAGAGCACGATCGGCAACGAAGTGGCGTCGGCGATGGCTTTGAAATGCCGAAATAAGCCTTCCTGACTCGGCTTGTTGTAATACGGCGCGACGAGCAACGCGCCGTCTACGCCGGCTTTCTCAGCGAATTTTGTGGCTGCAATGGTGTCACGCGTGGAGTTCGATCCTGTTCCGGCCAGGAGCTTGCAGCGGCCATTCGCAACCTTTCCGGCGCGCGCGATGAGTTCCTCTTTCTCGTCGTGCGTCAACGTCGGCGATTCACCCGTTGTCCCGACCGCAACGATCCCGGTGATTCCGGCGGCGATTTGCGCCTCGATCAGCTTCTCAAACGCCGCAGGATCGACATCTCCATTGCGAAAGGATGTGACCAGCGCCGTAAACGTGCCGCGAAACATTGCCGCAATTGTAGGGGCGGCTGTCCTCAGCCGCAATCATCTGTAGTTACGGGCCTGTGGCCCGTCTGATGGTTGCAGACCGACGGCGCATAGCGCCGGTGGCTACAACTCGATCGTGCCTTCGAACACGAACTCGGCTGGGCCGGTCAGTGTCACGTCGCGGAACCGGTCCCCTGCTCTGTCGAAGCCGACGCGTAGCTCGTTCCCGCCGCGGACAAGCACGTCGATCGGTCCGCTCACGTTTTCGAGCATGGAGAAGAGCAAAGCGCTGGCGACGACTCCGGTGCCGCAGGCGAGCGTCTCATCTTCGACCCCGCGCTCGAACGTGCGGATCGCGATTCGCTTCGGCCCACGTTTCTCGACGAAGTTCACGTTTGCGCCTTTGGGAGCAAACACTTTGTGCCGGCGAATGGCCGCTCCTTGCGTTGTCACATGCACCACGTCAACCCGTGCAACGGGCACAACGACGTGCGGCACGCCGCTGTTAATGTAGTGCACGTATGTTTCCTCGCCGTCGATCTCCAGCCGCACGTTCAGGCGCAGATCCGTCGGCTCGCTCATGTTGAGGGTGACCAGTTCATCGTGCACCCGCGCGCCGATGATGCCGGCTGGCGTTTCGAATGAAACGTTGTCGTGCGCACTCGCGACTTTCTTGGCAAAACGAGCGAAACAGCGCGCGCCATTGCCGCACATTTCTGCTTCAGCGCCGTCGCGGTTGTAGTAACGCATCCGGAAATCGGCACCGTTCTGCGCCGGCTCGAGCAGAAGGATTCCGTCTGCGCCAACACCGCGATGCCGATCACAGAACCGCACGATCTGCTCCGGCTGCAGCTGCAGGTCGCCGGCGCGATTGTCGATCATGACAAAATCGTTGCCCGCGCCGTTCATTTTCGTGAAGCGCAGCTGCATATGTCGATCTTACACCTTGACTGTCGTCTGTCATGTCCAGCGAAGTCGCTTGCCGCGCCGTAGCTTTAGCCGTAGGCGGGAGACATCTCTTGCTGTTTAACAACGAGAGATTCCTCGACTCCGCTCGGAATGACAAAGATGCGTTGCCTGTAAGTCATTCATCATTTTAGTTGCGAAGGTGCGCAAGGTTGTTGCACAAATGTGCGCGTGTTTGGCGGCGCAGCTCGCGCGCGCGGAAAATTTCAATGCGCTCATTCTCGAGCAGGTGAGCAAAATGCCGGCCGGCGGCAAATATTCCGTCTCGCATTTTGCCACAATCAAATTGCAATCCGCCGCACATTTTGAGTCCGGAAAATTTTTCGTCATCCCGACTGCGCCCTATCCGAGCTTTTGCTCGGGCGCGACGTATCTGGTGTTCATCAAAACACTCGAGGCGCTGCGCGACCGCGGCCAGTTGCAACTCGATTTTGCCACGCTCAATCAGCTGATCATTCGCGATCAGCAGGACGGCGAAGGCATTTGGGGCCGCTGGAACGCAAATGGCCCTGGAACCGCCCGCCTTTTCCACGAGCTCGGCCTCGGCCGCAACTTCACCGATTTCGGCCAGGCGCAGCCCGGCGATTTCATGAAAATCTTCTGGAACAAAAACGTCGGCCGGCGCGAGAGCGGCCACTCGGTCATTTTTCTTGGCCTAACGAATCGTCCGGACGGGCAGTATGTTCGCTTTTGGTCGAGCAACATCCCGCGCGGCTACGGGGAGAAAGAAGTGCCACGGAACAAAATCGCGTTTGCGATTTTCTCGCGGTTGGAAACACCGGCGAATCTCACGCGCATCCACAACGCGCCTGAGACGGACACATACCTTGCTTCACTGCTGCGGAAGAACTCGAATTTCGCCGAAGCGCTGCGGATGTGTGGAATTTGAGCGGTCGTTGAACCGTTGAATAGTTGAAGCGTTAAAGAAGTAGAGACGAAGCCGCTTCAACGGTGTAACACTTCAACCCTTCAACGGATGTCAGATCGGCAAAAGACGCTGACGATCAATGAAATCTACGAGTCGATCCAGGGCGAGAGCACCTGGGCCGGCGAGCGATGCGTGTTTGTGCGCCTGACCTTCTGCAATCTGCGCTGCAATTATTGCGACACCGAATACGCGTTTTACGAGGGCAAAAAGCAGACGCTGAACGAAATTGTCGATCTTGTCGCCGCGTTCGATTGCCCGCTGGTCGAGGTCACCGGGGGCGAACCGTTGCTGCAAAAGAACGTGCTGCCATTGATGTCGATCTTGTGCGACCGCGGCCACACCGTCTTGCTCGAGACGAGCGGCGCGCACGATATCTCGCCGGTCGATCCGCGCGTCCACCGGATCATGGACCTGAAAACGCCAGGCAGCGGCGAAGTGGACAAGAACCTCTGGTCGAACATCGATCACCTCACGTCCCTCGACGAAGTGAAGTTCGTCATCGGCTCGCGTGAAGATTATGACTGGTCGTGCGACAAAATCCAGCGCTTCGACCTAACAAAACGTTGTCACGCCGTCCTCTTCTCGCCCATTTTTGGCCGGATTGATCCGCGGCAGATCGTCGGATGGATGCTGGCCGACAAACTCGATGTCCGGTTCCAGCTCCAGATGCACAAGTTCATCTGGTCGCCCACTCAGCGCGGCGTTTGACGCCCCCTCACTCGGCTACTTCCGCCGTTCTGCTCGCCTTGAAGTTTGAGGTGAGGCCACGGTATCTGCCAGTGGCCGAAGCGCATCCTGCTTTAACTCGCTCTTTGTTCGGCGTGAGTTGGCGAGCGCTTCTTCTTTCAACGCGCGTTCGAGCCCGTCGAGGAGGACTGTAGGGTGGTTCGCAGCCGCAAAAACCTGGACAACCGACACAGACTACCAAGACTACGCCTGGTATGATGCGGTCCATTTGCGGCGTCCGTCGCCTCAGAGCGCTTGACAGGCCAGCGAGATACATCTGCTTCGTGAAGCCGTTGCTCGCGCACACCCTTTGCTTCAAAGCGAGACGCCGCTCATGAAAAAGGCGCTCATTACTGGCATCACCGGGCAGGATGGAAGCTATCTCGCCGATCTGTTGCTCGAGAAGGGCTATGAGGTGCATGGCATCATCCGACGCGCCAGCACGTTCAACACTTCGCGGATCGATCATCTTTATGCCGACCCGCATATCAACGGCGTCCGCCTCTTCCTCCACTATGGCGACCTCGGTGATTCGGTTAATCTGGTTAAGCTGCTCTACGAATTGAAGCCGGACGAGATCTACCATCTCGGCGCACAAAGCCATGTCCGCGTCAGCTTCGATATTCCCGAATACACCTCCGACATCACTGCCGTCGGCACCATTCGCATTCTCGAGGCGATCCGAGAAGTAGGAATCCGCTCGCGTTTTTACGAGGCGTCGAGCAGCGAGATGTTTGGTAAGGCGCAGGAGGTGCCGCAGTCGGAAAAGACGCCCTTCTGGCCGCGCAGTCCTTATGGGGTGGCAAAAGTGTTTTCATACTGGGCCACCATTAATTACCGCGAGAGCTACGGCCTGCATGCGAGTAACGGGATTTTGTTTAATCACGAAAGCCCGCGACGCGGTGAGACCTTCGTCACGCGCAAGGTCTCGCGCGCAGTGGCCGCGATTAAGTATGGACTGCAGCACGAACTCTTTCTTGGCAACCTCGACGCCAAACGCGACTGGGGTTACGCACCGGAGTATGTCGACGGCATGTGGCGCATTCTCCAGCACGATTCACCGCAAGACTTTGTTTTGGCCACGGGCGAGACCCACAGTGTGCGCGAGTTTGTCGAGGCCGCTTTCGCACATGTCGATCTTGATTGGAAAGAGTATGTGAAACACGACCCACGCTACGAACGGCCCGCTGAGGTCGATCTGCTCGTCGGCGATGCTTCCAAAGCGAAGAAAGTGCTCGGCTGGGAACCCAAGGTCCGCTTCCATGATCTGGTGCGCATCATGATTGATGCGGATCTGCAATTGCTTTCGCGGGAAACGCCGCGCAAACATCTCGGAAAGCTGCCGTGATGCTGTAGAAGTCGCCGTCCTCGGCGGCAAGTATATTCACTCTCCGCCGCAGCGGACGGCGGCCGTTACAGGGCGGCTACAAATTACCGCAACGCCGCCGATGAGGTGCCGGATTTTGCCAATTGCGCCGCCGAGCTAAAGTCCGGAATCATCGAGCTCATCGGAAGATCGACAATCGTCACGCGCGTGCCGATTCCAACGGTGCTGAAAAGATGGATGACGTCGCTGGAACGCATGCGGATGCAACCGTAGCTCACCGGCAGGCCGATATCGCGCTCTTCCGGTGTCCCGTGGATGTAAATATTACGGCGAAATGCGTTCGCATTCTGCGCTTCGCGTCCGCGCAGCCAAAGGATCCGTGTCACGATCGGATCGCGCCCCGGCGCGTCAGCCCACACGATTTCGCCGGTGTCACGTCGATCTTTGAATACCATCCCTGTCGGCGCGCCTTGGCCGATCTTCTGCGCGATCTCAAGTTCGCCGACCGGTGTGCAGTAACTTCCCGGCCAATCGCCCAAACCGAATTTGGACGTCGACACGGGATAGACAGCCGTAATTTTGCCGCCGTCCAGTAGCGCGAGCTTCTGGTCCGCGGTGCTGATAACGATCTGATGCTGCCGATCCGGCGCTGCACAAGAACTAACCAGCAGCGGGATGACCAGCGCAAACAGTGCGCGGATGTCGATCTTACCAGTGGCATCGGCATCCTGCCGATGAGACATGCGCTGGAAGCGCATGCCACATTGAATGTCGATCTTCATGCGCGATTGAAACGGAAGAATTTTTCTGCCGTCTCGGTCGTGGCCTCGGCGACTTCTTGCAAGGAAACGCCGCGCGCCGCAGCAATCGCTTCCGCGACCAGCCGCGTGTGCGCCGGTTCGCA
>DASTDG010000176.1:0-2636 GCA_035710475.1 Chthoniobacterales bacterium
CACCTCGGGCGCTGCCACTGATGGAAATTGGGCCAGAAACTCGAAGCGGCCCTTGCGGACTGCTTCTTTCAATTCGTCATCGCCCACATCGCTGAAATATCGAAACACTGCCGAAGCGCCAAATTCCTGGCCTTGAAACAAAAGCGGCGTCCATGGGCCGAGCAAGAGTAGTGCCGTCATCGCGCGATAGCGTCCGGGCGACGTGAGAAATCGCGCCCGCTCGCCAAATGGCGTATTCGCGACCTGATCGTGATTTTCGATGAACGAGACGAATTGCTCGGGTCGCCTTCCTTCGGTGGGATAACCCCGCGGCGCGCCTTGCCAGACGTATGGTTGGCCCTGAAAAAGGTAACCGTATTTCGCCGCGGAAATGAACTCTTGCGGCGTCCCGAGATAGTCCGTGTAATAAGCCTCGCGGTTGCCGGTGAGCGCGACCATGGCGGTATGATGCCAGTCGTCGTTCCAAAGCGCGTCGAGATCGTCGCCGCCTTCGCTTTGCGCTTTGATCAACTTCGTTTCCTGCCGCTCGTTCTCAGCGATCAACAAAATTGAGCGATCGCCCGCCGCTTGGCGCGCCGCGCGTCCGACCGCGCCAATGATGTATTCGGGGGATTTATCATGGATGCTCTGCGTGGCGTCGAAGCGGAAACCATCGAAGTGAAACTCCTCGATCCAATAACGCCCATTGGTGATGAAGTACTCGCGCACCGGTCCGGAGTGTTCGCCGTCGAAGTTGATGCAATCGCCCCATTCGTTCGCCGGCCGCTTCGAGATGTAGTAATCGGAAAACGCGCCGAGATAATTCCCGTCCGGCCCGAAGTGATTGTAGACAACATCGAGAATGACGCCCAGGCCTAACGAGTGCGCGCGGTCGACAAACAAGCGCAGGTCGTCGGGCGTGCCGTAGAGATGACACGGAGCAAACAAATTGACGCCGTCATATCCCCAGCCAAATCGCCCCGGAAAATCGGCGATCGGCATCATCTCCAACAAGGTGATCCCGTCTTCCTTCAACAGCGGCAGTTTGTCCGCCGCCGCGCGCCAGGTGCCTTCCGGCGTGAACGTGCCGACGTGAAATTCGTACAGGATTTGGCCGGCAAGGTGCACGCCGCGCCAGTTTTCGTCGCTCCACTCGAACTGTGTTGGATCGACAATCACCGATGCACCATGCGGACCTTCGGGTTGAAACCGTGATGCTGGATCGGGGTAGAGCTGCTCGCCTTTGTCGAGGCGAAACCGATACCGCTGTTGCGCGCGCGCCTCGATAACACCGCAAAAGTAACCGCCTTCTTCGCGTGTAAGCGGATGAGTATGGCGGCCGTTTTTGTCTGCGCTCTCCAGCACAATCTCGACCTGTCGCACTTTTGGTGCCCAGACGCGGAAATGCGTTCCGCTCGCGCTGATTATTTCGGCCCCAATTGGATAACGGCGTTGGGGACGCACATCACTCTTTCGCCCCGAAGTGGGGCGCTGGTTCTGCGCGAGAACATTTGGCGTTCGCATCGGTTGAGAAGATGCGGACGCTCGCGCAATTCACAACCGCCGGTTTAACAAACCGGTTTTGGCCTAGCGCCAGTGGTGGCGAACTTAATTTGATCTGTGCCGCAAGATTGCGCGGTGTGCAGACAACGGCGCCACGATGATGATCGTGCAGTGCGGCGCGACCCGCACTTGGGGCTTCATCATTCTGTTGCGGCCCAGAAGTTGCGAAACGCCGCCGGCCAGGTGCGGTCGACTACGCTTTCACGTCCGCGCCGGCCCATGCGCTCGCGCAGCGCAGGATCGACCACCAGGTTGCGAACGGCGCGCGTGAAGTCTTGCACGTCGTGCGATCGTGTGATCAATCCGTTCTCGTTGTTTTGCACAAGCTCCTTCGGTCCGCCGGAATCTGAAACCACAACCGGGACACCGGAAGCCTGTGCTTCAATGATGACGTTGCCGAAGGTGTCGGTCGTGCTGGGGAACACGAAAACGTCGGCGGAAGCGTAGGCGCGTGCCAGTTGTTCGCCGCGGAGATAACCGGTGAAGACTGCTTCGGGCAGCGATTCCGCGAACGCCTGCGAATATGGGCCCTCGCCGACGACGAAAAGTTGCACCAACAATCCCTCGTCGCGGAGCCGCCGATATGCGTCGGCCAAAAGATCGAGATCCTTCTCGCGCGAAACGCGGCCGACATAGAGCAGGCGCACCGCGCCGTTGCTGGTAGCGAATTTTTCGAAGAATCGCGGGTCGCGCCGCTTCGGATGAAACAGCTGCGTGTCCAGCCCACGCGGGAAGATTTTCAGCTTCGCCGGATCGAATCCGCGTTTGATCCAGCTCTGGCGGTACTCTTCGGAATTCACGAACACCGCGTCGAGTTGGCCATAGAACCAATGCATGTAACGCCACGTCACGCTCTCCAGAAAACTGTCCTCTGTGAGAATGCGCACATATTGCGGAAAGTCGGTGTGATAAATGCCGCTGGTTTGCAGGTTCAACATCTTCCCCGCAAGTAATCCAGTCAGACCGACCGGGCCCGGTGTGCTGATGATGATTTCAGTAAATCTTTCCCGCTGGATGTAGTCGAGCATCTGCAGGATCGGCGGGAAACTGAGTTTTTGCAGCTCGTATTCCGGCAGTTCGAACTCGCCGATCGG
>DASTDG010000177.1:0-3795 GCA_035710475.1 Chthoniobacterales bacterium
GCGCGGCGTTCCAATTCGCCGACGCGAACGGTCGCAAGATCGACATCGAATTGCGTGGGAATGACGGACCGCCGATTGGCAAGATCGTAATAAACTCAACCGAAGCCGAATTCAGCGTCGCGCCCGCGCAATGCGGCGACCTACTGGAAATCTCACGCGGCCGACCTAACGAACAGCGCGCCGGCCAGCTCATGCCCGCGCAAAACTACGATCTCGCCGATCTGATGACGCAGGAGTTATTGCGCGCAGGACCGCATCACATTTACCTGCGCGCCATCAATTGCGTGCGCGATCTTCTCTAGCCACTGCGCCGTCAGCCCAGACGGGCGACACGCCCGCGGCTACAAACGCAATTGCTCGAAGAGGCGAATCAACGCTGCTGCGCTCTTTTCAATCGCAAACAACTCCCGCGCCCGCTCGTATCCGCTCTGGCCCAAACGCCGCGCGAGCGGAAGATCGACAATCAGCTTCTCGACCGCGTCGGCGAGGGCCGTTGAATCACCTGGCGTGACGAGAATACCGGTCAGGCCATCCACCACCATCTCGGGGATTCCGCCGATTGGCGTCGAGATCACCGGCAGCCCGGCCGCCATCGCTTCCATGATGACGCTCGGCAAATTGTCCATCCCGCCTTGCGCATCGATTACGCTCGGCAGAGCGAACACCGCTGCCGCGGCCAAATAACCAACAATGTCGCGTTGCGGCTTCGGCCCAAGCAGCTCGACATGGTTCTGCAACTGAAATTCTGCGATTCGGCCACGCAGGTCAGATTCCAGCGGTCCTTCGCCGATGATTTGGCAGCGAAAGACGTGGCCACGTTCTTTCAGCAACCGGCAGCTCTCAAGTAGATAAGGGAAGCCCTTCTTCTCAATGAGACGCCCAACGCTGACAATTGTCGGAAGTTCGGCGGAAAAATCCGCGCGCCGGAATTCGACCAAAACCAGTCCGTTGTAGACGCGGTGAATCCGCTCGCCACGCTCGGCAAAGCGCTCTCGCAGGAAATTCGCGGCGTAATCGGTTTCAGTCACAACAAACCGGGCACGATCGACGAGCTTTTCGAGGCTGATCTCGAACGCGCGCGGCGCGAAGATGTCATTGGCGTGCGCCGTGAAACTGAAGCCGATCCCAAAGAAGTTCTCGATCCAATACGCGGTGCGGGCCGCCATGCCGGCGAAATGCGCGTGCACATGGCGGATACCGGCATCTTGCAAAGGCAAGCCGACATAAACCGCCTGTTGGAGCCGGAGAAAATCAGTCTTGCGTCCCCAGTGATCAATCGTTTCGCGAACCGGCGGCAGCTTTCGCTTACGCAGCATCCGAGCAACTTCTTCGAGCAACGGTTTCTCTTCAGGCAGGTAATGGACGCGCTCCACGATCTGCTCGTCCCAATCCTGCGCCGGTTCCTCCGTCGGCCGGCGCAATGAGTAGATGTCGATCTTAGCGCCCTGCCGAATCAGCTCCGCGACTTCGCGATAGCAAAACGTTTGCGAAAACGCGGGGAACCGCTCGAACAGATATGCCAACCGCATTGCCGCGCGATTTTCGCACGACTTCTGCTCTAGAGAAAAGGATGTTGGAACGGATTACCAGAGCCACGGCCGCGGTTCTGCTCATATCGATGGTCCTGCCGGGCTGTTCGATGTTGACCGCGCGCGGGCGTCAGGAGCGCGCTTACGAGCGATACGTGCGCAAGTGCAGTCACCAGCGCGATCGTTTGCAGGCAAAGATGATGAAAACGCCGCGCATCCCGACATTTGAGCCATCGGAGCCGAAAGAGACGACCGAAGTCGGCGGCTCGCCTGAATCGGTCACCTCGAGCGAATCCGCGACATCGCCGGCTAACGCCGCGACATCTGCCGAAACTTCGAACTAACGCTCAACCGGGATCGGTTTTCCGTCTACGCCGAGCGCCACGTAGGTGAACACACCGTGCGTCACCTTGACCTGCTCGCCCGTTTGATAACGCGTCACCCAGACTTCCACTGGAATGCGCATCGACGTTCGGCCGATCTTCTCGATGCGGGCGTAGCAAGCGACACGGTCCCCCACGCGCACCGGATGGAGAAACGACATCGCTTCCATGGCGACGGTCGCGACGCGCGCTTTCGCCGTTTTCGCGGCGAGAATACTGCTGCCTAGGTCCATCTGCGACATCAACCAACCGCCGAAAATATCGCCGCTCGGGTTAGTGTCCTTCGGCATCGCGATTGTCTGGATAACAAGCTCGCCCTGCGGTTGCTCCGACATGCCGCCGAGAATAGCACAAGCGGTCAGATGATCAGCATGCAATCGCCGTAACTGTAAAAGCGGTAGCGCTCGCGAATCGCTTCTGTATAGGCATGGAGCAAAAATTCGCGACCAGCGAACGCGCTCACGAGCATGAGCAAGGTCGAGCGCGGCAGATGAAAATTCGTGAACAAAAGATCGACATGTTCGAATCGGTAAGGCGGATAAATGAACAGATCGGTCGAGCCGGTCTGCGCAACCAGTTTTCCACCTTCGCGCCGGGCTGATTCCAAAACGCGTACCGTTGTCGTGCCGATCGCGACGACCCGCTTCGCGTTGTCGATATTGCGCGCGGCTTCATCCGAGATGCAGAACCATTCCGGGTGCATTCGATGCTGCCTCAGATCCTCCGATTGCACCGGCCGAAATGTGCCCGGGCCAACATGCAGCGTGACTAACGTGTAGGGCAGCTCGCGTAGAATCTCCGGCGTAAAATGAAGTCCGGCCGTCGGCGCCGCTAAAGCGCCGGGCTGCTGAGCAAACACTGTTTGGTAGCGGGTGTTGTCTTCCGAGTCGCTCTCACGTCCGATGTAGGGCGGCAGCGGCATCGACCCGCCAGCATGAAGATCGACATCTTCTTCGAGAGAGACGATCCGCTCTCCCTCGGACAAAACCTCCTCTACGCACAAGCGCACATTGTCGATGTGCGTGCTCGCGCCGACGCGCATTTTGCGGCCGGGTTTGACCAGGCATTTCCATCGTCGGGACCCGAGCCGTTCGACGAACAGAAATTCGATCGCGTGGTCGTGTGAAAATCTTCGCGCTGGAAGCACTCGTGTGTCATTGAGGACGAGCAAATCTCCAGGTTCCAGCAACATTTTTAATTCGCGGAACTGTCGATGTTCGATCATCTGCGACTCGCGGCGCAACACCATCATGCGCGACGCATCGCGGTCGGGCAGTGGCCGGCTTGCGATCAGCTCGTTCGGCAACGGGTAGTCGTAATCGCTCAATCGCGTGCTCATCCGGTGCGCTAAACCTTACGTGTCGAGTCGACGCGACAAAAAGAATTGCGCCGCGAGAAAAAACTTCTCATGATCCGACATGCAGTTCCCCTCTGCGCTCGATTTGGTCGTAAGAGCGCTGGAGCAGATTCGGGAAACATCTGATCGCGCGCCGTGCGCGTCCCGTGCTGCGGTGGCACAACTGTTTGCTCCGGAGCGACGCATGCTGTCGAACCCCAAGGCTTCCGGCGCCGACAGCGCGGCGCCCTCCAGAACAAGCAAGATCGACATGTTGAATGCGCTGGGCGCGCGCGTTGCCGCCTGCACAAAGTGTCCGCATCTCGTGCGCACGCGCACGCAGACCGTGTTTGGGGTGGGAAATCCGAATGCGGAACTCATGTTTATCGGCGAAGCGCCGGGCGTGGAAGAAGACGCCCAGGGCGAACCCTTCGTCGGCCGCGCCGGTCAATTACTCACCCGCATCATCCGAACGATGGGGCTCGCGCGCGAGGAGGTTTATATCGCGAACATTCTCAAATGCCGACCGGATATGCCGGCAGGTTCA
>DASTDG010000178.1:0-3821 GCA_035710475.1 Chthoniobacterales bacterium
CCGAAGACGGCGTGCATTTTCAGAATCATGTCGATGGAACGGCGGCGTTTATTTCGCCGGAGATAGCGATGGAAATCCAGGCAACGCTCGGGAGCGATATCGCAATGCTGCTGGATGAATGTCCGCCATGGCCATGCGAGCGCGGTTACGCGGCGCGTAGTGCGGAAATGACCACGCGATGGGCGAAGAGATGCAAAGAAAACGCCGAACGCCCAACGCTCAAGGTCCAATCTCGAATTCAGCAGTTGATCTTCGGGGTCGTCCAAGGCGCAACGTTCGACGATCTGCGCAAAGAGTCGGCGCAAGCGATTGTCGATCTTGAATTCGATGGTTATGCGATTGGCGGCGTGAGTGTGGGCGAGCCGGAAGAGGAGATGTTTCGCGCGGTCGAAGCGAGCGAGCCCATTTTGCCTAGCGACAAGCCGCGTTACGCGATGGGCCTCGGGACGCCGCCGCAGTTGCTCGAGATGATCGCCCGCGGGATGGACATGTTCGATTGCGTCTTGCCGACGCGGCTCGCGCGAAATGGGACGGCATTCACCTCAACCGGCACAATGAATTTGAAGAATGCGGAGTTCGCTATGGACAAGCGGCCGATCGAAGAGAACTGCGCGTGCCCGACATGCCGCGAATTCACCCGCGGTTATATTCGCCATCTCGTCAAAGCGGAGGAAATTCTCGGACTGCGCCTGATAACGCTCCACAATCTGCATTTCTATCTCGACCTGATGCGGCTGGCGCGGGAGAAGATCGACAATGAAACATTCGACGGCTTCCGGCGCGATTTCATTGCGAACTACCAGCCGCGAGATGTCGATGTTGCTCTGTAGCCACGTGCCGGTGGGACGTTCTGTTCCGGCGGCGCACAGCGCCGTGGCTACAGCGATTCTGGATTGCGAGCAGCGCATTCGCGCTTAAGCTGGCGGGCGCTTTCTCTTCGGAATGTTTGCTTTGTTTTTAGCTCAAGCGCAGCAAGGGACGCCCGCTCCAGCACCGGGCGGCGGCATTGGGTTTTTCGTGCCCCTGATTTTCATTTTCGTCATCATGTATTTTGTGATGATCCGGCCGCAGAAACGGCGGCAGATGGAGCAACAGAAGTTAGTCTCGGCACTGAAAACAGGCGACCGGGTCGTGACGAACGCGGGCATTCACGGCCTGATCTCGAACGTAAAGGAGACAACCGTCATAGTAAAAGTCGCCGACAACGTGAAGATCGAGATGGAGAAATCAGCGGTCACCAACGTGCTGAAAGCATCCGAAAGTTGAAGTGAGACCCGTCAAAACGTTGGAGCGGACATGAGCCACCCGGCAATCCAGTTCTTCATTGGGCTTGGCGTTCTCGTGCTGTTCGGTTGGTATTTTGCGAGCGATTTCGGGCCGCGGAAACGCATCCTCGCGATGACACTCGTCGGGTTGCTGATCGCGCTGAGCATCGAGACGATCTGGCCGCCGCAAAAGAAGATCGCGCTCGGCCTCGATATTCAGGGCGGCACTTCCTTCCTCATCCGGATGATGAAGGGCGACAAGGAGATCACCAAAGGAATGCAGGACCAGGCCGTGGAGGTCATCCGCAAACGGGTCGATTACTTCGGCGGCGGAGAGCCGATTATCAGCCCCGTCGGTGACGACCGCATCCTCGTTCAGATTCCTGGGCTCGACACGGCGAAGATTCAGGAGGCACGGGAGCAATTGCAGAAGGTCGCAAAGCTCGAGTTTCGACTGGTTCATCCACAAAGCGACGCGCTGATCTCGCAAATCGAAGCCGGAACAGCCGTCACGCCTCCGGGGTATTCGATCGAAACGCTTTCCGAAGAACGCGAAGGGAAAACAATTCAGAAAAAGCTTTTGATTAAGAAGAAGGCGGATTTGTCAGGGAACCATGTGACACACGCGGCGGCCGGTTTTGGTCAGGAAGGCTGGGAAGTGGATCTGCAATTTGATTCCGCTGGCGCCGAGCAGTTCGGTAAACTGACGGAACAGGTTTACAACGAGCATTCCGCTATGGCGATCATGCTCGACAACAAAGTGATCTCGGCGCCAGGAGTGAGGAACGGGCCGATCTACGGCGGCAGAGCCCAGATCAGCGGGGGTAATATGGGAGAACGTGAAGCACGTGGCCTCGCGAGCGTGCTGGAGAACCCGTTGCAGACGCCGGTCAGCATCGAGGAAGAGCGCAGCGTCTCCCCAACCCTTGGTCAGGACTCGATCCGGGCGAGTATCATCGCCGGGTTAGTCGGCCTCGCGATCACGCTCGTTTGCGTGTCGATCTACTACAAATTCGCCGGCTTGATCGCGAACCTCGCCCTCATCATCAACCTGATCCTGCTGATTGGCGCGCTGACGATGTTCCGGTTCGTGCTGACGCTGCCGGGCATCGCTGGCATCATTTTGACCATCGGTCTCTCGGTCGACGCGAGCGTGCTGATTTACGAGCGGTTGCGGGAGGAGATGGCCCTCGGCAAATCGCTCAAGGTGGCGGTGCAGACTGCTTACGATAAAGCGTTCAGCTCCATTTTCGACGCGAACGTGACGACGCTGATCACGGCGGCGATTTTGTTCTGGAAAGCCAGCGGCCCGATCAAAGGCTTCGCGATTTCGCTCACGCTCGGCATTCTGGCGTCGCTGTTCACCGCGCTCATCGTCGGGCGCAACGCGCTGAGCTGGTTCGTCGATACCGGGAAGTTGAAGCGCATTTCGATGTTGCATCTCATTTCATCACAGAACTTCAACTTCCTGGGCAAAGGTTTCCTCGCCTGCATGTGCTCCCTCGCGCTCATCCTCGCGGGCGCCACTTCGTTTTATCTCCGCGGCGAGAGAAATTTCGGCGTTGATTTCCGCGGTGGCGATCTGGTGACGCTCAGCTCACCTAACAAGATCGACATCGGCCAAGTGCGCGATGGGCTGAAGCCGCTCGGCCTGGCCGACGCCTCGATCCAGGAATCGGCGCAAGGCGGCAAGAACTACATCACGATCCGAAGCCCGCTGCACACGAGCGACAAGGTGCAGGCGCAAGTGATGCAAGCGATGCCAGCTGCCAACTTCCATGTTGAAGGCTCGCAGCGCGTCGGCGCGTTGGTCGGCGGCGAGTTGGCGAAAAGTTCACTCGTCGCGCTGGGGCTCGGCATTCTCGGCATCCTGATCTTCGTCACGTTGCGCTTTGAATTGTCCTTTGCGGTCGGCGCGATCGTCGCGCTATTGCACGACGTGATCATCACCGTCGGGATGTTCTCGCTTCTACACCGCGAGCTGACGCTCACGATGGTCGGTGCCGTCCTTACGATCGCCGGTTACTCGATCAATGACACGATCGTCGTGTACGACCGGATTCGTGAAGGTCTCGCCAGCGGCCGACGCGGCACGATCGAAGAGATCATGAACTCGAGCATTAACCAGACGCTCAGCCGCACAATACTTACTAGCACGGTGACGTTGATCCCGATCCTGTGCCTGTTCCTGTTCGGCGGCGCCGTGCTGCGCGATTTCTCCCTCGCCATCATCATCGGCGTTGTCGTAGGCACCTACTCGTCCATCTTCATCGCCTCGCCGATCGTGCTCTGGTGGAGCCGCGCCCGCGGCGAAACCACCAGTTCGCTGCGTCGCGAAATCACACAGAAGGCGACGACCGTTAACCCGGCGCTCGGAAGTCGCTAGGCACAGGCTCAGTTGACCGGCAGAGCGCTCCCGGCTAGACTCGGCTCTCGGGTCGCAGGAGATGAGGAGCTGATTTATCCCATGCCAGAAGTGATCGTTCGCAAAGGTGAACCGGTGGATCGCGCTTTGAAACGGCTCAAGAGCAAGCTCGAAGCAGAAGGGATTCTCGA
>DASTDG010000179.1:0-3196 GCA_035710475.1 Chthoniobacterales bacterium
CTGCGGATTGAACCGCCAGAACGCTATGAAATTGATATTGGCGGCGGCGAGCATCAGCTCGATGCCGATCAAAATGAAAATGGCGTGGCGGCGACTGAGCGCGGCGAGCAGCCCAATCGAGAACAACGCGACGGAAGCAAGGAGAAACAATTGGAGCGTTGGTGTCATGGCGGATCAGTTGCAAACGTTACAAGAGTGACAATGGTTCCGAGTTCGCCTCTTCTGTAGAATGTAACCTTGAGGGACCTTTTAACCTTTTTCACCGCTTCTCCTCCATCGCGAGAATGAGCGCGCCTAACAAGGCGACGGTGAGCAATAAACCTGCGCCCATAAGCGGCCAGGGGTAGTCCGTCATCAACACTTCGCCGATACGTTTCACCGTGAGTGGCTCAATGTCCGGCGGCAAGATCGAGAGCGACGGCGTTTTCACAACTGCCCATGCCAAGCCGAAAAACATTGCGATGGCGACGAGCACGCCGCCCCAGTTGAAGCCGCGATGTTTTTCGCCTTCGCGCCGCGTGAGCAGAATTGTGAACACAACCAAGACGGCGACGGCACCGATGTAGACGAAGACCTGCACGAGCCCAACAAATTCAGCGCCGAGCAGAAAATAGAACGCCGCGACGCCGACGAATGCGAGGGCAAAACTGAGCGCGGCATGCATGAGGTTGGGGTTGGTCGCGGCTCCGAGGGCGGCGGCCAGGGTAAAGACGGCGATCACCACTAACGCGACGTTGCTCATTCGGCGAAGCGATAGACGCGCGGCGCGAATTTCCGCCGCGTGTCGAGCAACATCGACAATGCCGTGTAGACGCTGGCGACGACGACAAACGACCACAGCCAGCCGCGCAATCCGCGCCCAGCATAATGCCACACGGCTGCGGCGATCACACACGTGAAGGACATCGGCAACATGAATTTCCAGGCGAAATTCATGATCTGATCGACGCGGGTGCGCGGCAGCGTGCCGCGCAGCCAGATGTAAACAAAGAGCACGACCGATAGCTTGAGAAAAAACCAGACGTAGGATGGAACGAATTCCAGAAAACGTATCGGCGCGTGCCAGCCGCCGAGGAACAGTGTCACGCCGAGGCCGCTGATCGCGAACATGCCGATGTATTCGGCCATGAAAAATGTCGCGTATTTGAACCCGGAATATTCGGTCATGTGGCCGGCGACGATTTCCGATTCGCCTTCGGGCACGTCGAACGGCGTCCGGTTGGATTCGACCAAGCCGGAGACAAAAAATAAAATGAAGGCGGTTGCGCCCCAAGGGGTGAGCACAAACCAACGCGGTATGATGTCGATCTTGTAACCGGCCTGTGCGGCCACAATCGCGTCAGCGTTCAGCGCGCCGACAATCATGACCACTGGCAGCACGGTGATGACCAGCGGCAGCTCGTAGCTGATCATCTGCGCGATGGCGCGCATCGCACCGAGCATGGAGAACTTGTTGTTACTCCCCCACCCGGCCATGAAGACGGCCAGCTCAGTCGTCGATCCGACGGCAAAGAAGAACAGTATCCCGCCATCGATCGAGAACGGCGTCATGTTGCGTCCGTACGGAATCACGCCAAGCGCAAGGATCGCGGTGGCGGCAATTAGAATCGGCGCGAGAAAGTGAACGATCTTGTCGGCGCGCGCCGGGACGACGTCTTCCTTGATCAACATTTTGATTCCGTCGGCAATCGGTTGGAACAGGCCGAAGGGACCAACGCGATTTGGGCCATAGCGATTTTGCATGCGTCCAAGAATTTTCCGCTCGAGCACGGAAATGAGCGCAAACAGTGTCAGGAAAACTCCGAGCAGCGCGAAGATGTTGAGAAGGCTCGAGGCGATCTGCACGAGCCAGTCGGGCGCGCGCCCGATAATCGGCGTAAGGAGGAGGTGCTTTGCGCGGATGAAAATCTGATCAACTGAATCAGCCATTTGGATCGCCACGGATTAACACAGATGAAACACAGATGAAAGGGTAGTATTCTTTCTGTCTACTGGTGTGAGATCTCTATTCCTCTGCGACTGATTAGTTGTTTTGTGAGAATGACTCCGAATCCTTATCTGTTTATCGTAATTTTTGTTTGCGTGGCGCTGATCTTTCCGCTGCTGCCGCTCGGCCTGGCGTGGTTGTGGCGGAAATTGTTTCAGCCGCCCAAGCCCGGGCCTGCGAAATTGTCGATCTACGAGTGCGGCGTGGAGTCGATCGGTGAAGCGCAGATTCAATTCCGATCGCAATATTATCTCTACGCGATCATCTTTTTGATCTTCGATGTCGAGGCAGTGTTTCTGGTGCCGTTCGCGGTGGCATTCACCGGGTTGCCGGTTGGCGCGTTCATCGCCATTCTCATCTTTCTGCTGTTGCTGATCGAAGGATTAGTTTGGGCGTGGGGCAAAGGTTGCTTACAGTGGGAACGTTGAAGGGTTGAAGCGTCAAAGCGAAGCGATGAGCGAAGAAATCGACGAGGGGCTGCGAACCGAATTGCAGCGACAGGGTGTCTGGGTCACGTCGATGCAGGAGCTTTACAATTGGGGTCGCAAGAATTCGATCTGGCCGCTCCAGTTTGGGCTGGCGTGCTGCGCCATCGAGATGATCGCGACTGCGGCGTCACGTTACGACATTGCGCGCTTCGGCGGCGAGATTTTCCGGCCGTCGCCGCGTCAGGCCGACCTGATGATTGTCGCCGGCACAGTGACGAAGAAGATGGCGCCACAAATCGTCAGGCTGTACAACCAGATGCCGGACCCAAAGTACGTCATCGCGATGGGCGCATGCGCGATCTCCGGCGGGCCGTTTAAGCAAGGCTACAACGTCCTCAAAGGAATCGACCGCTACATTCCAGTGGACGTTTACATTCCCGGTTGTCCACCGCGCCCCGAAGCATTGCTGCACGCGTTCATGGAACTGCAGCGCAAAATCGATAGTCAAAAACTGAGCGGCACCGAGAAGGCCGCACATCTTGATCCTGAACAACCGAGCGAATTTCCCGTTCCAACGTTTGGCAAGCACGATCTTGAGCCGCCGGCGAACCCGGAGCTTTTTCATCCACCGAGAATTGAAAGAGCGTGAAGCTCCGGAACATAGACTTTCAGTCTGTGCGCCCAGCGGAGTTCGACTCCGCTGATTTTCAGAACAGCGGGCAGAATGCCCGCTGGGCGCACAGGCCGCAGGCCTATGTTCCGACTCGATAATGGAATCGCT
>DASTDG010000180.1:0-5501 GCA_035710475.1 Chthoniobacterales bacterium
CAGGACTGCGCCGGAAACGCCGAGTGCATTCGCGGTGGCCAGGCCTAACAAGACAAAACCCATGTGGCTCACGCTCGAATAGCCGATGACAAATTTCAGATCACTCTGGCGCAACGCGACCGCCGCGGCGTAAACAATCCCAATCACCGCGAGGACGACGATACAATTACGCCACATCTGAAAACCTTGCGGGAAAAGATTCATCGCGACGCGCAAACCACCGTAGGCGCCGAGCTTCATCACGATTCCGGCCAGCAACATCGAGCCGGCGGTCGGCGCTGCGACATGGCCAGTCGGCGCCCAGGTATGCAACGGCCAGATGCCGGCAAGCACGGCGAAACCGAGAAACAAGACTGGAAAGGCCCAGGCTTGCAGTTGCATCGGAAATGAAAATTGCGCGAGCTGGTTGAGATCGAGCGAGCCGCCGGTCACATACGCCGCGATGATACCGATAAAAACGAGCGTGCCACCAAAGAAGGAATAGAGCGTCAGTTTCATCGCGCCGTATTCCTTGTTCGTGGAACCGAAGATCGCGATGAGGAAATACTTCGGCACGATCACAAGCTCGTAGAAGACGAAGAGAAGAAAAAGGTCGGCACTTAAGAAAACGCCGTAAGAGCCGCCGACGACGAGCAACAACCAAAAGAAGAATTCGTTAGACCGAGAGCCAACATCCCAGGAGAACAACACCGCAGCGACGGCGACGATGCCTGTAACAAGCACGAGCGTAAGACTGATCCCGTCGATTGAGAGATGGTAATTCATGCCGAGCGCCGGCACCCAGGCGACGCGCACGATGGTTGTGAACTGAGCAAGATCGACAATCGGAGTTCGGATTAATGCGAGCAGTGCGATGGCAAAGCCGGCGAGCGTCGTGAGCAGTGCGATCCAGCGCGAAAAAGGGCGCGGCAACAACAACACCGCGACCGCCCCCGCAAAGGTGCCGTAAATCGTCCAGGCCATCATCGGCCGTCGCGCGTGCGATACACTGCCGATTTCTCGCGCACGTGAAATCCGATCTCTCGCCGCGACTTTTCCGGCGGCGACATCAACTGCCGGATCGCCTCGATGATTGCACTGATCTCCTCATCGTGTTTGCCGATGCGTGTTTCGAGTTCGGCGAATCGTTTCGCCAACTCGCGATTTGTCTCGAGCGCCTCGCGCAGCTTCACGAACGCGCGCATGATCGCGATGTTCACCTTCACAGCGCGCTCGCTGTTCAGCACGCTCGAAAGCATCGCAACGCCTTGCTCGGTGAACGCAAAAGGAAAATGGCGCCGACCACCACGACCTTTTGATCTTCCAAATTGGAATATCAAATCAGCTTCCGCCCCGGTGAGCTGGAACATGAAATCTGCCGGAAAGCGATCGCGGTTGCGTTGCACCGCTTTATTGAGATTGCCGGTGGTGACGCCGTAGAGCCGCGCCAGGTCAGCATCGAGCAGGACCCTTTCACCGCGGAGGACAAGAATTGTGCGCGCGATTTTCTCGAGGGGCGCAATCGGCTTGCTCATCGATCAGCTTAAGGCAAACAGGCGCGCCATCTGCACGACCGTGCTGTTGAAGATCGTGAAGATAAATTGCGGCGCGAGACCGATAGCGAACATGAGGAGCGTCACCGGCACGACGACGAATTTTTCACTGCGCGTAAGATCGACAATCGCATTTGTCGCGTCAGGAGCGGGGCCGCTGAAGAGCGCTTGCATCGCGCGCATGAAAGTCACGGCGGTGAAGAGCAGGCCCAGCACGGCAAGCGCGGTGAATGGCGGCGCAACCGCAAACGAGCCTTTGAAGATGAGGAACTCACCGATGAAGCCGTTTAGTCCCGGCAGGCCTAACGAGGAGAACATCGCCACGCTCATCCAGCCACAGAGCAACGGCGCTGATTGCATGAGTCCGCCGAAATCACCAAGCCCGCGCGCGCCACGGCGTTGCTCGAGCAAACCAACGAAGTAGAACAACGCGGCGGCCGTAATGCCGTGGTTGAAGATTTGGAGAAAGACGCCGCTGAGCGCCGCGTGCATGTCGATCAAAGACGACGCCGATCTCGCCGAGGCGATGGCAAAGAGGCCGAGCAGGCAGTAGCCAAGGTGATTGATGGAGAGGTAGGCGACCATGCGTTTGAGATCCGACTGCGCCCATGCGACGAGCGCGCCCACGAGAATCGAGCACACGACCAGCGCGAGCAGCCATGGTCCAACAACTCTGATTTCATTTGGGAATAGCGGCACGAGAAGCCGGATGAATCCGTAGACACCCATCTTTGACAACGCGCCGGTCAGCACCATCGACACGCCGGTCGGCGCGGTTTCGTAAGCGTCTGGCAGCCAGGTGTGCAACGGGAATAGTGGAACCTTGACGGCGAGGCCAATGAAAATTCCGGCGAATATGAGCCATGCGAACTTGCCAATGACGAGAGGTCCGCCTTTGGCAAGATCGACAAGCTGGCCAAAGTCGAATGTGCCGCGTGCGAAGTAAATCCCAAGGAACGCGAGCAGGAGCATGATGCTGCCGAGGAAGGTGTAGAGGAAAAACTTCACCGCCGCGCGGTCGCGGTTTTCTCCGCCGTAGATTTTGATCAGCAGAAAGGCGGGAACGAGCGTCATCTCGTAAAACAGAAACCAGAGAACAAAATTTTGCGCGACGAACACGCCGTAGAGGGCGGATTGCATGAGCAACATGAGCGCGCACGCGCCGCGCTCCAGTCGTTGCGCGAGCAACGCGAAGGGGAACAGAAGAGTTGTTAGCAAAAGCAGGAGCAGACTCAGGCCATCGATGCCGACGAGATACTCGGCGCCGATGCTCGGAATCCAGGTGTGACGCTCAACGAGTTGCAGACCGCTGGCGCTCGCGCTGAATCCTCGCCACAACAGAAACGCGTAAACGGCAGCGATTGCCGTAACGAGCAGCGCGACGACGCGCGCGTGTTTCGCACTGAGCAAGTAAACCGCAATTGCGCCGATCAGCGGGACGACGATAAAGGCGCTGATTAACCCAGCCATGCGTAAAGGAGGAGCAATGCGAGCATGCCGAGGCCAATCGCGCCGAGATACGCCTGGATTTGTCCCGAGTGCGCGGCGGACATCACACGGCCGAGGCCACGCGCACCGGTCGTTGTTTCGTCCACGCCGGCGTTAATCCCACGCTCGTCCATAGTCGTGGTAAAGATGCCGAAGGCCTGCCCAAGAGCGCCGATGCCGCGAACGAGACCGTCCCAGACATTTTGGTCGAGCCAATCGCCGACTCGCGCTGCCGTTCGGCTGCAAAGGATGACAGTCTTGTCATAAAGCTCGTCCAGCCACATGCGATTGGCGAGAAAGCTGAACAGTGCGGGCTGCGCGTGTTCGAGCGGATCGCGATGTCGATCTTGCACGATGGTGCGGTAGAAGAAAGCGCCGAGGCCGATGCCAATTGCGACAAGCAACAATGATGTGAGCATCATCGGTTGAAACAACTTCGCTACATCGACATGGGCCGATTCGCCTAACAAATAGCGATCGAGCCATGGCCATGCCGGTGTGAGTACGATACTCAATCCGATGGTGCAGATCGCGAGCACGACGAGAGGAACGGTCATCACACGCGGACTTTCGTGCGCCTCAGGTGCCCGGTTGCCAAAAAAGATGTAGATAACCTGCCGCGTCATGTAGAGCGCCGTGAGAACGACGCCGACCATCAGCAGCAAGTACGGCGCGTGCGATCTCGGCCATTGCGAGGTGGCAAACAGAATTTCTTCTTTTGTCCAGCCGCCGCAGAAGAACAGCGGTAGGCCGCTGAGCGCCATCATACCGACAGCGTAAGTCGCGAACGTGATCGGCATTGCGCGGCGCAGTCCACCCATTTTGCGGATGTCCTGTTCGTGGTGCAGACCGTGAATGACCGAGCCGGCGCCAAGAAACAGAAGCGCTTTGAAAAAGCCGTGCGCGAGCAAATGCATGATGCCGGCCGCGACACCGCCGACACCTAACGACACCATCATCAACCCAAGCTGCGAGACCGTCGAGTAAGCGAGGATGCGTTTGATGTCGAATTGCGCGACGGCAATCAGCGCCGCCATGAGTCCCGTGATGACTCCGATCCAGACAACCACCGTCAGCGACGGCGTCACGCCATTGATCGCGCCGACGTTGAAGATCGGATAGACCCGCGCGACGAGAAACACGCCGGCCGCGACCATCGTGGCGGCATGAATGAGAGCACTGACCGGCGTTGGGCCTTCCATCGCGTCTGGCAACCAGACGTGAAGCGGAAATTGCCCGGACTTGCCGACGGCGCCGCAGAAGATGAGCAGCGCGATGGAAGTTGCGCTCGCGCCTAACAAAGCAAGCGCCGCTGGTTCAAGACAACCACGCCCGCTATCATAGAAGAGGAGCGTGCCGCTGCTGCGATACAGCCACAGTATCCCGAGGAACAATCCCATGTCGCCGATGCGGGTGGTGACGAACGCTTTTTTGGCCGCAGCCGCGGCGCTCGGTCGCTCGATCCAAAAACCGATGAGCAGATACGACGCTAACCCGACCAGTTCCCAAAAGATAAACAGCAGCAGCAGGCTGTTGGCGGTGACGACGCCGAGCATCGCGCCGGAGAAAAACGAGAGGTAGGCAAAGAAGCGGGTGAAATGTTTGTCGTCGGCCATGTAGCCGATGCTGAAAACGAAGATGCACAGGCCGACGAGGGAGATCATGAGCAGCATGGCGGCTCCGAGCGGATCGAGCACGAAGCCGAGCTGCAGCGCCTGACTGCCGAACGTGAACCAGGTGAAATTTTGGACGGCGCGAAAACCTGGCGTCTGCAGCGTCGCGAGAAACCCGAAGATCGACAATGCGAGGGCAGCCATCTGGCCGATGACGGCGAATGCGGCCGCGGTTTTCCGCCACGAATTCGGCAAACGTAAAATCAGGAGCGATGCCGCAAGCGGCACGCCGGGGATCAGCGGGAGATTACTGACGATCCAGGAATTCATCAGGCAAAAAGCGGAAACGCCGAACGCTCAACGCCCAACGCTGAATCTCGAACTCAAAGCGCTTTCTGAATTGAGCGTTGGACGTTGGGCGTTGGGGGTTGGGCGTTTGCGTCGTCGGTTTCATGCTACCCTTTGAGCTGGTCGAGCTGATCTACGTTGGTCGTGCGATAGTGGCGATAAACGGCGATGACCATGGCGAGACCGACGGCCGCTTCCGCAGCGGCAATGGCAATGGCGAAAATCGCCACCATCACGCCGATCGGTTGTGGCTGCGGATTGAACCGCCAGAACGCTATGAAATTGATATTGGCGGCGGCGAGCATCAGCTCGATGCCGATCAAAATGAAAATGGCGTGACGGCGACTGAGCGCGGCGAGCAGCCCAATCGAGAACAACGCGACGGAAGCAAGGAGAAACAATTGAAGCGTTGGTGTCATGGCGGATCAGTTGCAAACGTTACAAGAGTTACAATAGGTCCGAGTTCGCCTCTTCTGTAATGATGTAACCGTGAGGACTTTTTTAACCTTTTTCACCGCTT
>DASTDG010000181.1:0-4488 GCA_035710475.1 Chthoniobacterales bacterium
GAAAGAGCTGCAGCAGGACAACGCGCAACAAATCGAGAGAATGCGCGCGACGGTCGACGAGAAGCTGCAAGGAACGCTGGAGAAACGGCTCGGCGAATCATTCAAGCTGGTGAGTGAACGGTTGGAGCAAGTGCACCGCGGACTGGGGGCGATGCAGCAATTGGCGAGCGACGTAGGCGGGTTGCAGAAAGTACTCGCAAACGTGAAGACGCGCGGCGGCTGGGGCGAAGTGCAGCTCGGCGCGTTACTCGAACAGGTGCTAACGCCGGACCAGTTCGCGCGCAATGTGCAGACACGGGACGAGACGAGCGAGCGTGTCGAATACGCGATCAAATTACCGGGCGATGAGAACGGCGCGCCGGTTTGGCTGCCGATCGACGCGAAATTTCCAACGGAAGATTATCACCGACTACTCGCGGCCCAGGACAAGGGAGATGTCGATGTTGTCGAGAGCGCGATGAAGAACCTGGAAGTGCAGTTGAAGAAAAGCGCCCGGGACATTTGCGCCAAATACATCAATCCGCCGCGGACGACGGATTTTGCGCTCATGTTTCTGCCGACGGAAGGACTGTATGCCGAAGCAATCCGGCGCGTCGGTTTAGTTGAGCAGGTGCAGCGCGACTGCCGGGTGGTGTTCGCCGGTCCGACGACGCTGGCGGCTCTGCTCAACAGCTTACAGATGGGGTTTCGCACCCTCGCGATCCAGAAGCGGTCGAGCGAAGTTTGGAATTTACTCGCCGCGGTGAAGACCGAGTTCGGAAAATTCGGCGAGGCGCTCTCGGCCGTAAAAGACAAGCTCGATCAGGCCGCGCGTCACGTCGACAATGTTGCGGTGCGCTCGCGCGCGATCACAAAGAAGCTGCGCGACGTCGAAGAGCTGCCTTCCAACCCGCAGCCGTTGTTGAAGAATTTGTTAGGCGACTCGGACGAGGAGTAGGACCAGCCTCCGGCTTGTCTGCAATGGTTCGCAAGCGGGACGCTTACTCCACTCTACAGCACTTGGTCCCAGTGGGTCTTGTCTTTGAGCATGAGCTCGCGGAGGAGGCGAATGGGCGGCATGCCGTGGTTGAGCAACTCGTTGTGAAATTTTTGCAGTGAAAACGCGTCGCCTTCCTGCGCCTTGTAATCGTCCCGCAGTTTTAAGATCTGCAGCTTGCCGAGTGAATAGTTGAAGTAGCCGGGATCGAACGTGCCGCGCATCGCTTCGGCGCGAGCGGGTTTTTCTTCGTAATAACAATTCTCCTGAAAAAACTTCGTGCCGTCGTCGATGCTCATGTGCTGGGTATGCATTTTAATCGCGGCGCAAAGCCGGCATAAGCGCAACATCGCCTCGGATGCTTGCGCCATGCGGTACTTGGCGGCACGGCTCTCGTCCACCGGACTAGCAGACGGCGACGCCTTAGCGGCGGGACTTGGAGTCGCCGTTGGACTTCCGCCGGAGTCGTGCCTGCTGCCGGTATAGCCCTCGTCGACCATCATCTGTTCGCAATAGTGCGCCCAGCCTTCAACAAAGGCGTAGCTTCCGAAGATTTTTTCCACTTTGCTCGCCGGCGAAGCGTTCAGCCGCAAGAACTGCACGTAGTGGCCGGGATAAACTTCGTGGATCGAGATGAGGTCGGCGGTGTAATAGTTAAACGCGGTCAGCCATTGCTCTTTCTGTTCGTTAGGCCAGTCGGGCTCGGTCGGCGTGACGTAGAAATAGGCCTCGGTTGCGCGTTTCTCGAATGGCCCCGGCGTGTCCATCGAAGCGAACGAGGTGGCGCGCCGGTATTGGGGCGTCTCTTTGACGCGCGGCCGCACTTCCGAAGGAATGGTTACAAGATGCCGTTTCGTGACGAATTGACGGATTTGGTCGAGGTCTTTGCCCATTTCGGGCAGTAGATTTTCCGGCGTCGAGTGTTCGGCTTGGATTTGTTTGAAGACTTCAAGTGCAGGTTTGTTCGGATCGATTCTCCTGGCGGTCTCGGCAAAAGCGGTCTGCTCGTTTTTCAGCTGCGCCATTCCGATTTCGAGAACTTGTTGCGGCGTAAGATCGACAAGTTCCGTTTCGGCCAGCAGGCGCTGAAATTTCTCTTCCCCGATGGCAAAATCCGGTGAGGCCTTGGGCAGTTTCTCGCGCTCCAACCAGGCTGCATAATCCATCAGCGCGGCGGCAGCTTTGCGATTGGTTTCCTGAAAGTCGCCCCGCACCTGCTCGCTTTTTAGATCGGCAACCGCCGCGACGAGATTTTTCTTCAGGAAATCGGCGGCGCCGCGCGCGATTTGCATTGCCAACTCGACGTAGGGTTTCGGCAGCACGTCGGCGAGATTGGTGCGGGCGGCGATCATGATGTTCGGCACCTGCGACTCGATCGCGATGATGCTGCGGACCCGATCTTCGAGCGGCGCGAAGTTGCGTTTGATGTAGACGTTCACGTCGGCCGCGCGCGCATAGACCATGGGGTTGCGCTCGAAAATTGACATGTCCTGCATTTGAAACAGCTCCTTCTTGATCGCGGCCTGCAGAATCCGCAGGTCAACGGACTGCCGTTGGCTCAGCTTGTCCGGTTCAAATTTTTTGAGTCGATCGTCGAAGCGCCGCAGCCGGGCGAGCTCGGCATCGAGCGCGAGCCGGCTGTAATCGGTGATTTTGCCGTCGTATTCGTGCAGCCCGAGCGCGGTGCCTTGGAGTGGCCGCGCATTGAAGTAGCCCTTGATGTACTCCTCGGCGACGGCTTCGTATTCGGCATCGGGAGTGACCGTAGCGAAATGGCTGGTGAGTGGAACTACCAGCGCAATAAGAGCGAGGATGCGGCGCGGCAGGATCATTGCGGCGAGGCTACTTTGAGCGCGGAAGCTAGTTGAGCCGTTGCGCGTTGCCAAAAAATTTCGGATGAGCGATGCTTGCGACCCTAAGAGGCTGTTCTCATGAGACCCTGTTTTCGACTCGGCATGCTGCTTGTATGGACGTGTGTGCTCGCGCTGCCCCCGCATGGCCGGGCGGCACAGGTGACGAACCCGTCGGAGGACGATAACGGCTACTCACAGATTTCGATTTTCGCCAAAGCCGTGCAGTTGCTCCGGCAGGATTACGTCGACGCAAACAAAACCAGCTACCACGACCTGATCACGGCGGCGATGAAAGGGATGCTCGCGTCGCTGGATCCACACAGCCAGTTCATGGACCCGGAGGATTTTCGCGACATGCAGGAGGACACGCGCAGCCGCTTTAATGGCCTGGGCATCGAAGTGTCGATGAAGAACGGCTTACCAACCGTTGTCACGCCGATGGAAGACACGCCTGCGGCAAAGGCCGGCATTCTCTCGGGTGACCAAATTCTCAAGATCAACGGCGCGTCGACGGAAAAGATGGAACTTCAAGACGCGATCAGTCTTTTGCGCGGACCGGCCGGCGGGAAAGTGACGCTGACGTTGCTGCGGCCGTCGACGAAAGACGTGAAGGACTACACGCTCGAGCGCACCGAGATCAAAGTGCAAAGCGTCAAAGGCGCGCGTTTGCTCGATGCGGCGCTGACCAATCCGTTTAAAATCGGCTACGTCCGGCTGATTCAATTCAACGAACCGACGGCCGACGAATTGTCGAAGGCGCTCGATCAGCTGCAAAAGCAGGGCATGCAGGGGCTGATTCTCGATCTCCGGAACAACCCCGGCGGGCTGTTGAACAGCGCGGTCGATGTGTGCGCGCAATTCCTGCCGCCGAACACGAAAGTCGTTTCGACCGAAGGGCGTGTCCCCTCGCAACAGCGGGAATACACCACGCCGGCGACCGCCAAAGAGCGTCCGCATTTTCCCATGGCTGTGCTGGCGAACGAAGGCAGCGCGAGTGGCGCGGAGATCGTCTGCGGCGCGTTCAAAGATTTGCATCGTGCGGTGATCATTGGCGAAACGACATTCGGCAAGGGCTCAGTGCAAAATGTGATGCAACTGCCGGACGGCTCGGCGCTGCGATTCACGACCGCGAAATATTACACCCCGAGCAAGCAACAGATTCATGGCAACGGCGTTACTCCAAACATTCGTGTGCCAATGAGCGCGGAACAGGAGCGCGCCCTCTTCGCCTTGCGCAGCGGCGACAGCGTGAAACCAGAAGAAGACAAGGAAATCATCAAAACGCGCGACCCGCAGATGTTGCGCGCGATCGACGCGCTCAAAGGCGTAATGATTTACGCCGAGCAAAACGCCGGCAAGCCGGAGTCGGTAAAAAAATAATTGTAGAGGCGCTTGTGCCAAGCGCCTGTCTAATTAGCTTCGGCGCTTGATATGAGCGCCGCTACAATGCGCGATGACAATTCTGGCGCTGGAGACTTCATGCGACGAAACGGCAGTCGCGATTCTGCACGGCAACAAACTGCTGGCCAGTGAAGTTGCTTCGCAGATCGCCGAGCACGAACGATTCGGCGGCGTTGTGCCGGAAGTCGCATCGCGCAATCATCTCGTGCAAGCGCCGCGATTGCTCGAGCGCGCCACGCGCGCCGCTAAGATCGACAT
>DASTDG010000182.1:0-3569 GCA_035710475.1 Chthoniobacterales bacterium
TGCGCGATCATCATCGAGCCGATCCAGGGCGAAGGCGGGGACAATCATTTCCGCGGCGAATGGCTCAAGAAGCTGCGCGAGATTTGTGACGCACACGACATCCTGCTGATTTTCGACGAAGTGCAATGCGGCATGGGCGCGACGGGGCGGATGTGGTGTTGCGAGCACTTTGATGTTTTGCCGGACCTGCTCGCGTTCGGAAAAAAGGCGCAGGTCTGCGGCGTGATGGCCGGTTCGCGCATCGATGAAGTGAAGGACAATGCATTCCGGTTGCCGTCGCGATTGAACTCAACTTGGGGCGGCAATTTCACCGACATGGTGCGGTCGACGCATTACCTGCGCATCATCGAGGAAGAACACCTGGTCGAGAACGCGGGCAAGGTCGGCGCGTATTTTCTTGATCAATTACGCGAGCTACAGAAGGAGTGCGACTTCATCACTGCCGTGCGCGGTCGCGGGATGTTCCTCGCGTTTGATTTGGCCGACGCGAAGTCGCGCGAGCAAATGTGGAAGGGCTTGTTCGATCTCGGTCTGCTCACACTTCGTTCGGGCGAGGAATCGATCCGGTTTCGCCCGGCGCTGGATATGACGGCAGAGGTGGTCGACGAAGCGATGGATTTGCTGCGGCAATATTGCCGCGGGCGCAAATGAAAGTAGCGCAAGCTTCCAGCTTGCGTTTTGTTGATTCGCAAGCCAGAGGCTTGCCCCACCTTTAATGCAAACGGTTCTCGAGAAGCTCGGCATCGCCGAGGAAAACGACGGTGTCTTTGATGGCGAGTGGCGCGGAAACGGCGCTAAGATCGACAAGATTTCGCCAATCGACGGACGCAAGCTGGCAAGCGTACGCAGCGCTTCGGCGGAAGATTACGAGAAAGCGATCTCGCGCGCACATGAAGCATTTCTGAAGTGGCGCACCACACCGGGCCCGGTGCGCGGCGACACGGTTCGCCGGCTGGGCAATGCGTTGCGCGAGTTGAAACACGAGCTCGGCCAGTTGGTGACGCTCGAGACGGGCAAGATCATTGCCGAAGGTGAAGGCGAAGTGCAGGAGATGATCGACATCTGCGATCTCGCCGTCGGCCAGTCGCGAATGCTCTATGGCCTAACAATTCAGTCGGAACGGTCGAATCACCGCTTGATGGAACAGTGGCACCCGCTCGGAGTGATCGCAGTCATCACCGCCTTCAATTTTCCGGTCGCGGTCTGGTCCTGGAACGCCGCGCTCGCGGCGGTGTGCGGCGACGCCACCGTTTGGAAGCCATCGGAGAAAACACCGCTCACTGCCATCGCTGTGGCGAAAATTTGCCAGCGCGTTTGTCGCGAGACCGGCGCTGACCCGGCGATCTTCACTTTGCTGATCGGCGACCGCAAATCGGTCGGTGAAAAACTTGCCGCGGACGCGCGGATTCCATTGGTCTCGGCGACCGGCTCCGTCGCAATGGGTTTAAACGTCGCGAAAGTCGTGCATGGCCGTTTGGGTAGAACCATCATGGAACTCGGCGGAAACAACGCGCTGATCGTCGCGCCGAGCGCCGACCTCGACATGGCTACGCGATCGATTTTCTTCGGTGCCGTTGGCACAGCCGGACAGCGTTGCACTTCGACTCGGCGCGTCATCATGCACGAATCGGTCGCTTCCAAATTGCGCGACAAACTGTTGGCCGCCTACAAGAGTCTGCCGATTGGAGATCCGCTCGACAAAAACACGGTGATGGGCCCGTTGATCGACAAACACGCGGTCGATCTTGTGCAGGATTCTATTGAGAAGCTGAAAGCTGAAGGTGGCGAGGTGCTGTATGGCGGGGAGCGGCTGGATGGCGCCGATTATCGCGGCGGCTGTTACATGAAACCGTGTCTGGCTACGGCAAGGTCCGACTTCGAGATCGTGCAACATGAAACCTTCGGGCCGTTGCTGTATTTGATAACCTACCGCGACTTCAATGAGGCGATCGCCATCCAGAACGGTGTGCCGCAAGGCCTAACGAGCGCAGTATTCACCAATGACGTGCGCGAGGCGGAGAAATTCATGAGCGCGCTCGGGAGTGATTGTGGCATTGCCAACGTGAATACCGGCACGAGCGGCGCGGAAATTGGTGGAGCGTTCGGCGGTGAGAAACAAACCGGCGGTGGCCGTGAAAGCGGCAGCGATTGCTGGAAGCAGTATATGCGGCGCCAGACGAACACGATTAATTTTTCGAGCGAGCTGCCGCTCGCCCAGGGAATCCAGTTTGGCAGCGACGACGCTAGCAGCGCGACGGCGTAATCCCGGATAGCGCAACTCGCCCCGCTCAAGCTCGCATTGAGTCTGTTGCAGACGCGCAAACCGAGTGTTGTATTCCTGCACGATTTCGCGGCCGGTACGCGATGGCGGCAATTTCTCGATCATCATTGGCCCGGTGCCTTGTTCAGCGATCACCTGGAGTTTCTCAGGCGGTTTAGCTGGCTCGACGATTTCGGGACGGCGTCGCGTGACTGGCGACGCCCGCGACCTACGACGCTCGCTTGCCTGCCAACCCCCTTCCCGCGCCTTATCACGTGTTACTAACCAAAACCGTGCTCACTCGCGCCGCATGGCTCGCGCCGAGCAAAATACCCGGCTTGTTTCAACGACTGAAGAGAAAACAGAAACTAGGATCGGCCGTGGAATCGTAAGCCGCTTACCATCGATAACAGAAACCCCGGGACCCAAAGCTGCGCGCAGCGATGGCGCACTTGGTGGTTGAAACAGTTCTCCAGGCTTACTCCTGACTGCTTTGTTTTCCTTAAGGAGTGGTTATGAATTCACTCACGCGCGACGGACGGATTCTATGTTGGTTCGCGAGCCGTGGTTAGCTCGAACAGTGCGCCAAGATTCTTCGCGGCTTCGATACTCATGATGAAGCTCTGCAATTTTTTGCATTGATCCTGGCCGATCACATCGCCGCCCAGCGCGGTGAATTTGACTGCAATTTCATCCTCCGTCATTGGATCGCGCGGATCACCTTTGGGGACATCGACGCGAGTAGAGTGTAACTTGCTATCATTGGTTGTGATGGTCACGCGGCTCGGCTGAAATTTTGGAAAGAGCGCTTCGAACTCTTCGTTCGCGACCACTTTCACCTTGTCCATGATTGGAATGAGCGCCTTGTCGCGCACGCGCTCTTCCTTGAACTGCAGCGGCGTCACCATGCCGTCGACTAATCCCGCGGCCATGCAATAAGGCAGCGAATGATCGGCCGTTTCCTTGGAGTCCGGCCGATACTTGTGTGGATCGCCCAAGATGTCGGCGGCGCGCGCGATTACTTCCACTTTGATCTCCTTAACGTCGTCGGCCTTGATATTGTGTTCCTTCACCGTCTTCATCATCGCAGTCAGCGGCGCGTGACTGAGCGCTTCGATCGGGAAACTCTTCATTCCGCAATCGAGAATGCGATAGTGAGACTTTGGTGAATCAGGAAGATCCTTCACCAATCCTTCGCCATCGAATGTCGCGGGCTCGCCTTTGTATTGGACGTGCTTGAACACGGCGAACAAACCTTCCTTACCGTCGATGATGTGCTCGGGCCCTGAAAATCCCTCACGCGCCAGGA
>DASTDG010000183.1:0-6399 GCA_035710475.1 Chthoniobacterales bacterium
CACCGAAGCCACCATGTCATGCATCCGGCTGGCCCGCGCGTTTACCGGGCGCGACAAGATCATCAAGTTCGACGGTTGTTATCACGGGCACGCCGACGCCTTGCTTGTCAAATCCGGTAGCGGCGCGCTCACGCACGGGCGTCCCGACAGCGCCGGCGTGCCGCAAGCATTCGTTGATCTGACGATTTCGCTGCCTTTCAACGATGTCGATCTTGTCCGGAAAGCGTTTCGCGAAAATCCGAATCAAATTGCCGCTGTAATTCTCGAACCGATTCCGGCGAACGCCGGCCTTTATTTTCCACGTGACGAGTTCTTGTCGATCTTACGCGAGGAATGCAATCGGCACGGGGCGCTTCTGATTTTCGATGAGGTGATGACCGGGTTCCGCGTCGCGCGCGGCGGCGCGCAGCAAATTTACGGCATCAAACCTGATCTGACCGCGCTCGGTAAAATCATCGGCGGCGGTTTGCCAGTGGGTGCATTTGGCGGACGCGCCGAAATCATGGAGCAGCTTTCGCCCGTTGGTCCGGTTTACCAGGCCGGAACACTGTCCGGAAATCCTTTGGCCATGGCGGCCGGGCTCGCGCAGTTGCGCGAACTCCAGCGAATCGACGGCTGGAAATTACTCGAGGAACGCGGCGCATACTTTGAGCAGCTCGCGCGCGACGCAATTGCGCAGGCAAACATTGACCTCACGTTTCATCGCATTGGTTCCATGTTTTGTCTCTTTTTCACGCGCGGACCGATTGTCGATCTTGCCAGCGCGCAGCGAAGCGATCTGAAACAGTTCGCAAAATTCTTTCACGCCTGCGGCCACCGCGGCGTCTATTTTGCGCCATCACAATTTGAAACCGGCTTCATCTCAACCGCACACATAACCGACGACATCGACTCTACCGCCAGAGTACTGCGCGAAGTTCTGCTGACTCTGTAGGGGAAGCTGTTAGCTTCCCACGAAACAGTGAGAGATGTCTCGACTTCGCTTGACATGACAAAGATCCGCCCAGTCGCGAAGTTTTTTTTTGAGGGCAACCGGAAATTCTTTGTCAAAGGCATCGCCTACGGCCCGTTCAAACCGGACGCGGACGGCTATTACGTTGGCCGGCCCGAACAGGTAAACGTCGATGTTCACATGATGCGCGAGATTGGGTTGAACCTTGTGCGCGTCTATCACGCGCCGCCACCCTGGTTCCTTGAGCGCTGCGTTGCAGCCGGTCTGCGCGTTCTGATTACGTTGCCGTGGGCCAAACATATCGAGTTCCTGCGCGAACGCGCCGCACGCAAAGCGATCGTCGACACGGTTCGAGGCGCAGTCAGCAAATACGCCGGTCATCCAGCTGTGTTCGGTTATCTCGTCGGCAATGAGATTTCCAGCACGATGGCGCGGTGGCTCGGTGTGCGCCGGGTGAGCGACTTCATGGAGCAACTAATCCGCATCGGTCGCGGCATCGACCCGGAGGTCCTCTTCTCCTACGCCACTTACCCACCGACGGAGTATCTCCTGCCGCGCAATGTGGATTTTTTCTGTTTCAACATCTACCTCCACGACCAGCGCGCATTCGAGCCATATCTGTTGCGCCTACAAAACCTGACGGAGGACCGGCCACTGGTCCTGGGCGAATTCGGTCTCGATACGTTGCGCCATTCTGAGAACGAGCAAGCGCAACTGCTCGGTTGGCACCTCGAAAGTGTAGTGAAGTGCGGCCTGGCCGGTACCATCCTCTTCTCCTGGACGGACGAATGGTTCACCGGCGAGCGGGAGATCACCGATTGGGCCTTTGGAATCGTCACGCGCGAGCGCGCGCCGAAACAAGCTTACTACCTACTACAGGAGAAACTCGGACGCGACTCGACGGTGCCGCACCCGCCCTTATCATGTGCGCCTTTTGTCTCGGTGGTCGTTTGTTCTTACAACGGCGGGCGGACACTGGCCGCATGCCTTGATTCGTTAGGTAAACTCAATTACTCGGCCTACGAGATCATCCTCGTCGACGACGGATCAACGGATGACACTGCCTACATCGCCGCGCAATTCCCACATGTTCGTTACGTTCACCAGAGCAATCACGGGCTGAGTCATGCGCGAAACACCGGCGCAGCAGCCGCGCGCGGCGACGTGCTCGCCTACACCGACTCAGACTGCATGGCCGATACGGACTGGCTCTACCACCTCATTGGAACATTGATGAGCGGGCAATACGCCGCTGTTGGTGGACCAAACTTTACGCCGCCAGCCCAAAAATGGGTGCAAGCGTGCGTGGCCGCGGCTCCCGGCGGGCCAAGCCATGTGCTCCTCACCGACTCAATCGCCGAGCACATTCCTGGTTGCAACATGGCGTTCTACCGGTGGGCATTCGACAGCGTCGGCGGCTTCGACGTCCAGTATCATAAAGCGGGAGACGACGTGGATTTCTGCTGGCGCCTGCAACAAGCTGGTTGTGTCATCGCTTTCTCACCGGCTGCAATCGTCTGGCACCATCGGCGGCTGACAGTGAGCGCTTTTTTCCGGCAGCAGGAAGGTTACGGCGAAGCCGAATCGTTGCTTCGCTTCAAGCACCTGATCTTCTTCGGACCGACCGGCGCTGCGAAGTGGCGCGGGCAAATCTACGGAACGCCGCGTTTCAGTTGGTTCATTAACCGGCCAATCGTTTATCATGGCCTCTTCGGCGAAGGATTTTTTCAGTCGCTTTATCGAGCGCCACAATCCGAGATCGCCAGCTACCTGAGCAGCGTCGAATGGTTCGCGTTAACCATCTTTCTTTTTGGACTCGGCATCTTTTTGCCGGCCCTGCGCATCGTGCCATATCTGATGTTCGGCGGCACGCTGGCGGTGGCGCTTTCCTACATGGTGCGCGCGCGCATCGAGCCGAAGTTTGATACCGTGCATGCGCGGTTGCTCGTCCTGTTTCTCGCCTTCCTGCAACCACTCGTCCGCGGCTTGGCACGTTATTTCACCTGGCTGCATTTCAAACGCACGCCACGCAGTGTCATTAGCAAGCATGAGGAATTGCCGGCAGGCGCGCGTTTCGCCGGCCCGCGCGGGCGCCAGGCTTTTTGGAGCAGCGAAGGGCGCGACCGCCATTATCTGCTCGGGTCGATCTTCGATTTGCTCGAGGAGGAAGGTTGGCGCTATTCGATCGACACTGGATGGAACGATTGGGACATCCAGATTTACGGCAATTTCTGGTGGAGCATCGCTCTGCAAACCGTGACCGAGTACCACGGCCAGGGCGAATGCCTGACACGCGTGCGCTTGCGCAATCGTGCCGTGCCGACGACCGTCGCAGCCAACTTAATCGCACTCAGCTTACTGATCTACCGACAGCTGAACACGTCACATGTCGCTCTTTCGGTAATCGTTCCTTATGCCTTGTTCCTCGTCTTCCTCGCCAGCCGAGCGCGCGCGCTGAAATCACGTGTCGCGGAGCTCGTTGAAGCTGCCGCGCATCGTGTCGGTTTGCAGCGCATGCGACGCGGCCGCCTCGTTCCCGTGTCGCCGGCAGCGGCGGACATTGAAGTTCCGATGCACGTCGACCCTGCAGCTCGCGTTTAGAGGCCAACTGAAGCGAGCACGTCCCTGAAATCGTCCGGGAGCGGCGCTTCGAATTGGTCCCACTCGCCGGTTCGTGGATGCCGAAAGCCGAGCTTCCACGCGTGCAGCATTTGACGCGGAAAACTTCTGGCCAGTTTCGGCGCGTAAATTTTGTCGCCCAAAACCGGATGGCCAATGTAGTGAAGATGAACGCGTATTTGGTGGGTGCGACCGCTGTGTAAGCGGCACTCGACCAGGCTCGCGTTCTCGCCTGCGCCCACAACGCGATATTCTGTCTTCGCGGCTCGTCCGCGCTCTGATGCGACCGACATTCGTTTCCGGTGCACCGGGTGGCGTCCGATCTTCCCTTCAATGACGCCGGCTTGTCTGCGCAACTTTCCTGCAACCAGCGCCAAATAGATCTTCGCCACCTCACGCGCGGCGAATTGCTGGGCCAAGCTCTGGTGCGCTGCGTCGTTCTTTGCCACGACGAGACAGCCGCTTGTATCTTTGTCGAGCCGATGCACAATCCCGGGCCGCTCCTTGCCCCCAATCCCCGACAGTGCCGGACAATGATGCAGCAGCGCGTTGACCAGCGTGTGCTCGCGATGGCCGGCTCCGGGATGCACGACCAGACCTGGCGGTTTGTTAATGACGAGGAGATCGCCATCCTCAAACAGAATATCGAGCGGGATTGCCTCCGGCTCATTGTCGATCTTCCGCGGCCGCGGTTCGCTCACTGCGATCTCGTCGCCGGAACGGACGAGGTCGCGTGGCCGCGCGGGCGCGCCGTTGCGGGTGATGAATTCCTCGCGAATGAGCTGCTGTAGCCGAGACCGCGAGTAGCTGGTCAGCACGCTGGCAACAAAACGATCGAGTCGCGTCCGCGCGGCATACTTGGGCACGAGCAGTTTAATTATCGGTCTTGTCTCTCCTGTTTTCACATGAGCCTTAAATTGCCCGCTAATTGCTGGATGTTAGACTCGAACCAATGTCGCAGCTACAAACCGCCGGCACGACGCAAACGTGCCCAAAATGCAGTGCCAAGATCGACACAGCGGATGCGGAGCCGTTGGCGCGCGTGCCCTGCCCAATTTGCGGGGAAATAATACGCGTCGAGCGAACGTTCGACCATTTCGCGCTCGTGGAGACTCTCGGCATCGGCGGGATGGCCACGGTGTATAAGGCGCGGGACACGTTCTTGGATCGTTTTGTTGCCTTAAAAGTCGTTCGGCGCGATCTCGGAACCGGCGTCGATCGTACGCTGCAACTCCAACAGGAAGCGCGCGCCGCGGCGGCGATCAATCACCCCAATGTGGTGCAGGTTTTTTCCTCCGGCACTGATCGTGGGCAGTTCTATCTCGTCACAGAACTACTTGAGCACGGGAGTCTCGATGACTTGATCGAACGACGAAAGCGCGTGTCGGAGCAAAGGCTTTTGGAAACTGGTATTCAAATCGCCAGCGGGCTGCGCGCCGCGCAGGCGAAAGGCCTCATCCATCGTGACATCAAACCGGCCAACATTCTCTTTGCCGACGAATACACCGCTAAGATCGGGGACTTCGGATTGGCTGGTGTGGCCGCCCAGACTGCAGAAACACGCGGCGAAATCTGGGGCACACCCTATTACGTCGCGCCAGAACGACTCGATAGGCAAGTGGAAGATTTTCGCAGCGACATCTACAGCCTCGGCGCCACTCTGTACCACGCCGTCGCGGGCCGAGCGCCGATTGAGGCAGACACCACTTCCGCAAGCGAATTGCGGAAGCTGAAGCAGCAGCCGCTCGATTTGCGCCGTATCGCGCCGGATGTGTCGGCACCGACAGCCCAGGTCTTGCAGCGCATGCTCGCACCTGTGCCCGCAGAGCGTTTCGCGTCTTACGACCAGCTCATTCAAGAATTGGAGCGCGCGCTGAAGACAACCACTGAACAGCGCAAGATCGACGCACCGCCAGTAAACCGGAAATCTCGGCCGATCGCAGCCATTGCCGCCGTCGTGCTCGTCGTGGGATTCGGCGTGTTGGTCTTCGCATGGAACTTAGAACGATCGATCACAAGTAAGAAGGCCCGCACGCCGGACAACACGCGCGTGCAATCTTCTGCAACGCCGCGAACCGCGGCCGGTGCTACTGCGCAGTCATCCAGAGGCGTTTCCTGGGAAGCGGCGCTCGCCGGCTACAAGCGACATGTTGCGCTCTATGATTTCGCCGGCGCGCGCGCGTCGATTCAAGCTGCGCAGGTCAGCGGCCGTTCAGCGATAAAGTCACAGGAAGCGATGGCTAGCATCGCGCAGTGGCTGGTCGAGTGGAAAGACAAACTGATTGTCGATCTTAATAAAAAGCAGTTTCACAGCGCGTTGACCGACATAAACGGCGTGCAATACACCGGGATCACAGGCGGGAATGCCGAGCAACTTATGCTAAAGACACGCTACGGCATAATCGGAGCGCGCTGGCCGACATTATCGCCAAACATTCTGCTCGCGGTTTCGGCTTCATTCATTTCGCCGAGAGCTCGCGATGCGGCCGACCGGCAATGGCTCTGCGCCGCCTTCGCGAGTCAGACTGGCCAAAGCGAAGAGGCCCGGCGATTTGCCGAAGCCGCCGCCAAGGCAAAATCAGGGTACCGTCGGCAGATCGGTTTACTTTTGTCACCCGCGTCCACATCGCGATGATCTGGCCCCGCGCGATTTAGACATCCGGGCGCGGCGCTGTAAGCGTTCTCACAACTGAACTGGTTTGAACCAATGGATAAGACACTAGCAGGCAAAAAGGTGGCGATCCTTGTCGCTGACGGGTTTGAGCAGGTCGAGATGACCAAACCGCGCGAAGCGCTCCAGAATGCGGGCGCAGAAACGAAAATCGTTT
>DASTDG010000184.1:0-3253 GCA_035710475.1 Chthoniobacterales bacterium
CCCCGAAGGTTTTCGGGGCGGGTCGGACCGGCTGTCCTCCCTCTGTTTTGTCTTGCACCGCATGGGGTTTTTCCTGCCTCGCGAATTACTTCGCGAGCGGTGAGCTCTTACCTCGCCTTTTCACCCTTGCCTGCGCTTTTCTCAAAGAACCGGCGGTGTCCTTTTCTGTGACACTTTCCGTCACCGCAATTTTTCAACTGCGGCGCCCGCGTGTTTTACGCGGCACGCTGCCGTCTGGTGTTCGGACTTTCCTCCGGCAAACCTTTCGGTTCACCAGCGATCATCTGCCATCGGCGAATAAATTAGCACAACTCCGTCCGTGCGCGAGTCAGTCAGAGTTACGGCTCCGAATCCTGAGCTGCCTTCGTCCGGGCGCGCGCTTGTTCGGTGACATCATGGGCCCGATCGAGCGCACGTTTCATGTAGTTGTATTCCGAAGCCTGCCCGCGCGGCGCCGGCGCCAAGGGCGCAGGTGTCGATTTTGTTTGTGCGGACTGCGCCCGAATTGTGCTCGGCACTGCCGCCGGTCTTTCGCTGTGCTTCTGTTGGAAAAATAGAATTCCAACGACAGCGAGAAGGACAAAGATGATGAAACCGCGCATGAGTTATCGAGCAGCAGGTGGCGAGCCACTGCTCATTGGCCGAGCCGCCTTTCGCCAATTTAATCCAGCGTAAAACAGGTGGTAGAAACCGAACGTCAGACCCATCAGCACCGTCGGCACACTGCCGACCCACAGGTCGAGGTTGTCCTGGATCAATGGAACAGCGAGCGCGCTAAGCAGAAATGCCCAGCCGAGGAGGGTTATTGCCCGCGGCGCAAACAGACCTGTCGACAGAAGCATTAATCCATAAAACGCAATCCAGACTACCACCAGGTCGAGCTCGGTGCCGCCGAGATATCCGGTCGCAAAAAACCAGCCGGTGAACGCCGCGGGAATGAGGAGAAGCGGTGCAACATTGGTCAGCACCAATTTCAGCGGCTCGGTGGCAAGTCTTTGACCAGCTCCTCGCGCTTCGTGCCGGCACAGCGATGCACTCAAGCTCGTCGTCAGTAGCAGCACAACCAGCCAGGCGAAGGCAAATTCGCGTGGACGAACCGGTCGATGGAAAAAACGCGTCACCTCATCGTTCACAAACGTCACTCCTGCGAGCACGATCGACAATGTGCCGGCGACAAACGCGATCCGAGCGAAGGTGGCGCGATAATCCTCTCGATGCTCGAGTAAAGTGCGCGCCGCCGCCAGCCGTTGCTCAGAAGAAAGACGATTGTTCACACGAGTGCAGGAGGTCAAAACGGCGAAGGCACACTGACGAGAAAGAGTGTGATCATAACAAGTGCAATGAGCAGTTTGCTCACCATCCCGGCCAGATTCCCGAGCAAACTTCCCCAGCCCGCGCGACCGGCGTCCACGAGTTTCTTCCCGGCAACGAACTCTCCGGCGAGCGCGCCAATTATCGGGCCAGCGAACAATCCCAAAATGCCGAAGAAAAGGCCGATCAGCGTTCCGAGCACGGCGCCGAACATGCCCCATTTTGACGCGCCGAAATATTTGGCGCCGAAGTAGCCGCTCAGAAAATCGAGCGCATACGTCGCGAGCGTCAGCACCAAGAGAACGCTCATGACGCGCCAACTGATGCTTTTGTCAGGACCTAGCATCAGTCGATGGATCACAGCACCCGCAAGAATGACGGTCGTTCCCGGCAGGAACGGCAGCACGGTCCCGAGTAGACCAATCGCGAACAACAAAATCGTGAACAGCCACCAGAAGATTTCCATTCAAGCCGAGAATCGTGATCCGTGAATCGTGAATCGTAAAGAGACGCTCCCGATTCAACGATCCTCGCTCTAGCTTTGACGGCCCAGATGTCGATCTTATAGTTGAATTCCGCTGTTTAACTCAAACCGGAGGATTGATCCATGCCACTCGCAACCGGAACCAAAGCACCAGATTTCTCACTGCCGACGAAGACGGCCGAAGGCCCGAAGCAAATCAAGCTCAGCGATAATTTCGGCAAGAAAAACACCGTCCTGCTCTTTTTCCCGATGGCGTTCACCGGGGTTTGCACGACCGAAATGTGCGACGTCAGCCAGGGCCTGAACGCTTACCGTGATCTCAACGCGGAGGTCTACGGCATCAGCGGCGACAATCCGTTCGCGCAGGAAGCCTGGGCACAAAAGGAAAAGATCGGCGTGACTCTGCTGAGCGATTACGAGCACAAAGTCGCCCGCGATTACGGCGTCGCCTACGATTCATTCCTCCCGCAACTCAATCTCGGCATGGCCGACGTGGCCAAGCGCTCCGCCTTCATTGTCGACAAGACCGGCGTCATCCAGTACGCCGAGAGCAGCGACGACGCCAAGCAGCTGCCGAATTTCGACAAGATCAAAGGGAAGCTGGCCGAATTGAAATGATTTTCTAACCACGAAGCACACAAAGGATACGAAGATTACTATTCCTTCGTGACCTTCGTGCTCTTCGTGGTGCAAAGATGAGCGACCAATTTAAAACCCTGACGAAGTTCGACGCGGGCAGCGGCCGCGAAGGATGGCTCTATTCGCTGCCCGGGCTCGAGGAGCAAGGCATCGGGAAAATCTCACGCTTGCCGGTAAGCATCCGGATCGTGCTTGAGTCGGTGCTGCGCAATTGCGACGGCAAAAAAGTCCGGCGCAAAGACGTCGAGACGCTGGCAGACTGGAACGCGAAAAAGCCGGCGAACGAGGAAATTCCGTTCGTCGTTGCGCGAATCGTTCTGCAGGATTTCACCGGTGTGCCGCTGGTGGTCGATCTTGCCGCAATGCGCAGCGCGGTGAAAAAGCTCGGCGGCGACCCAAAAATCATTGAGCCGCTGGTACCTGTCGATCTTGTCGTCGATCACTCCGTGCAGGTCGACTTTTTCGGCTCGGCGCAAGCGCTGCGATTGAATCTCGACATGGAATTCAAGCGGAACCGCGAGCGCTACCAATTTCTGAAGTGGGGACAGCAAGCTTTCAAAACGTTCCAATTGATTCCGCCCGGTATCGGCATCGTTCACCAAGTGAACTTAGAATATTTGGCGAAAGGAGTGCTGAAAAGTAGCGCAACCGTCCCGCTTGCCGATTCAAAAAGCGCAACCGAGACGGTTGCGCCACTTTACTACCCGGACACGCTCGTCGGCACCGACTCGCATACGACGATGATCAACGGCCTCGGCGTCGTCGGCTGGGGCGTCGGTGGAATCGAAGCCGAAGCGGGCATGCTCGGTCAGCCGGTTT
>DASTDG010000185.1:0-7458 GCA_035710475.1 Chthoniobacterales bacterium
TCGCGCGTCCCGCTGAGTTTTTTGTCGACGCAAGCGGCACAGTGCGTTGGGTAAATCTCACCGAGAACATTGCCGTACGTGCGCGGCCGGAGCAGGCGCTGGCCGCGATTGACGCCGCTTTGGCGCGCCCATAACTTCGCCCGCGTGCACGCCGAGCTGGAGCAATTGCTTGTCCTCCAAGATCGACAACAAAAGATTCGGCAAATCCAGAACGAGGTAAAAACGCTTCCCCTGCAGCGGAAAAGTCTCGAATCGCAGCTCGCGTCTAGTGCTGCCGGAGTCGAGGCGCTTAAGCAAAAAGCGCGACAGGCGGAGATGGATCGGAAGAAACTTGAGCTTGATGTTGGCACGCGCACCGAAACGATCTCGCGCCTCAAAACGCAACAATATCAGACGCGCAAGAACGATGAGTTCCAAGCGATCGGCCATGAAATCCAGCGGTACGAAGACGAAATCCGCAAGCTCGAGGACGCCGAGCTCGAAGTGATGGAGCAGGCCGACAAACTGAAGGCCGAGATCGAGGCGGCGGAGAAACAAGCGGCAGTGACAAAAGAATCGGTTTTGCGACAGCTTTCAGCGCTCGATGAAAAGTCGAGAGCACTCGAGACACGTGAGGCTGATCTGACGAAAGAACGAGCGGAGCTCGCCCACAAGATCGACGAAGACCTACTGGCGCGATTCGAGCGGCTTTTCGCGAGCAAAGGCGACGCCGCCGTTGTCGCGCTCGAGCACGAAGTCTGCACGGGTTGTCACATGAAAGTAACGACGGCGACGGCGATGCGCGTCAGGGCCGGCAAAGAAATCGTCAGTTGCGAACAGTGTGGCCGCATTCTCTACGACGCGGCGTAAGCCATCGCTGTAGCCACCGGCGTGTGGCCGGTCATTTCAGCACAAGCACATTGGGTGACGGTCCATAGGGCCGTGGTTACACATTGAACCGGAAGAAGATCACGTCGCCGTCGCGCACTTCGTAGTCCTTGCCTTCCATCCGCAGCTTGCCCGCTTCGCGCGCCTTCGCGATTGAACCGAGTGCGACGAGATCATCGTAAGAAACTGTTTCCGCCGCGATGAAGCCGCGCTCGAAATCGGAATGCACCGCACCCGCCGCGGCTGGGGCCTTGTCGCCAGCGTGAATGGTCCAGGCGCGCGTCTCTTTTTCGCCGGTGGTGAAAAAGGTGCGCAGGCCTAACAAATGGTACACCGCGCGGATGAGCGCGTGCACGCCGCTGTCTTCGACCCCGAGGTCGCGCAGATATTCCAGCGCTTCCTTTTCGCTCAGATCGACAAGATCGCTTTCGATGCGGCCGCTGATGACCACAGCTTCCGTCCCGAAATGGTGCCGCGAATAATCCTCGACAAGATCGACATATCGCATCGCGGCATTTGCCTGGTCGCCCTTCGCAATTTGCGCCAGGTCCTCCTCCGCCACGTTGCAGGCGAAGAGGGTCGGCTTGGAGGTGAGCAGAAAGAAATTGCGTGCGATGAGTTTTTCTTCCGGTGTCAATTGTGCCGTGATCGCAGGCTTCCCCGCATCCAAGTGCGGCAACAACTTGTCGATAATGTCACTCTCGATCTTCGCGGTCTTTGACCCGGCACGAACTTCTTTTTGCAACCGGTCGCGCCGCTTTTGCAAAGACGCGAGGTCGGCCAGCGCGAGTTCCGTGTTAATGATTTCGATGTCGCGAATCGGATCGATCGAGCCACTGACATGATGCACGTCGCTGTCTTCAAAACAGCGTACGACCTGCACGACCGCGTCTACTTCACGGATGTGATGGAGGAACTGATTGCCCAAGCCTTCGCCCGCGCTCGCGCCTTTAACAAGCCCGGCGATGTCGACGAATTCGACCGCCGTCGGTACGATTTTCTGTGAGTGTGAAATCTGCGCGAGTTTTTCCAGCCGGGGATCCGGTATTGTGACGACGCCGACATTGGGATCAATCGTGCAAAACGGGTAATTTTCCGCCGGCGCCTTGTGTGTGCGTGTCACCGCGTTGAAGAGCGTCGACTTACCGACGTTGGGCAGCCCGACAATTCCAGCGCTCAGCATTACTTTCTCTGTAACGGCGGTTCGTGGCGGCTGCAAAATCTCCGCACGCAAGAGCGCGCGGCTCCAGAAGACCGCCTGGTCGAAGAATCGATCCACAGCCGCAATCCCGAGGAGAAACGAACCGTTTCGATTTCGATCAGGGCACGGCCGCAGGCAATGGACTGTGGTGCGGATGACCTCGGGCTTTTCCCGGCCGTAATGACGGCCAGACGGAGTACCTTTCAATGTCAGGCAACCGTCGCTTGACTTACTTGCAGCGGGCCAGAAGTTTTCAGCCAGTTCTTTGTTTCGCTTAATGGATTGACCAGTTGTCGATCCAGCGGGGGAACCAACCTCGCGGTCGCCGCGGCGACACGTGATCGGGGCGAACGATGCGCGGCATCGAGAGCATTTAATGGCTCCAGCCCGACAGCTAACCTCGTCAGCATCATTAAAGTGCAAGGGATGTCGTAAATCCGACTCCGCTTGAAGTGAGGCGCCTCGTCGCGCGAGGGCCGCCCCGTTGAGTCGAATCAGATGATCCCAACAAACGTGAAGCGTCCGCGCAATGTCGATTGGAAGCGCGCGGCCGCGATTTTGTACGGCGACTGGGGCACGAGCAAAGCCTACGTTATCGGCCTCGCCTTTGCCGTCGGCGGTTACGCATCGTTCTGGCTCATCGCGGCGATGTGCGTGCTGACCGCGCTTGTCGGCGTCAATTACATGATCATCTGCCGCCTATATCCGGATGGCGGCGGCGTTTACGCGAGCGTGCGCCATCGCAGCGAAGTCATCTCCATCGTCGGCGCGTTCTTGCTCATCGCTGATTACTTGGTCACGGCGGCGATCAGCGCACTTTCCGGATTCCAATATCTTGGTGTTCCCCACCCGGAAAAATTCGCCGCAGCGGCAATTCTCATCATCGGGTTACTCAATCTGCTCGGGCCGAAACATACCGGCGGTCTCGCCTTTCTGATTTCTATTCCGACTGCGATCGTCGTCATCACGCTCGGACTTTTCAGTCTGCCGCATTTGGGCACGGCATTCGGACATCTGCAACCGCTCCATGGCAGCTTCTGGCAAAACTGGAGCGGGTTTGTCGGAATCGTGCTTGCGCTTTCCGGCGTCGAAGCCATTGCCAACGCCACTGGTGTAATGCGGCTCGATCCCGGCAGCACGGACGCGCAACCGTCTGTGCGCAAAACTTCCACGCCCGCAATTTTGTGGGTGATGATCGAGGTCTGTCTCTTCACTGCGCTGCTCGGGCTGGCCATGCACGCGCTCGACGGGTTGCAAACGATGAATGGCGACGTCAACGCGCCAGGCGCGCAAGGCGTGCGCGATTACATGCTCCGTTACATGGGAGAAGTATTCGTCGGTGGCGCGCTGGGGCCGGCGCTCGGGCACCTCTTCGGCATCATTGTTAGCATCGTCTTCGCGTTGCTGCTGCTCTCCGCAACTAACACTGCGATTGTCGATCTTATCGCGATTCAATTTCTCATGGCGCGCGACCGCGAGATGCCGTCGCTCTTTCAGCGACTCAACAAATGGGGCGTGCCCAGTTACGGGATGCTTCTCGCCACTGTTGTGCCAATGCTGCTCGTGGTTCTCGTTAAAGACATGGCCGGGCTGGCCGATCTTTACGCGGTCGGCGTCGTCGGCGCGATCGCCACCAATCTCGGCGCAACCGCGACCGACCGAAAACTAACGATCCCAAAATGGGAGCGCACGCTCATGTTCGGGACTTTCATTGTGATGGCGGCGATCGAAATGTCGCTGCTCATCGACAAACCGAATGCGCGCTATTTTGCGGTGACGATTCTGGCTGTTGGTTTGATTCTGCGCGGACTTGCCCAGGAACGCCGCATGAAAAAAGAGAAGCCGGCGCTCGCGCCGATCTCTCCAGCCGTCCAAACGTCGCCGATTCCATCTGCGGAAGCGGGATCGGTCGCTTCGATTGGAGGGGAATCAATTCTTTGCGCGATTCGCGGCACCGGGCGCACACTCGATTTCGCGTTGCGCGAAGCGCGCGAGACTGGCCGCCGACTTTATTTGTTATTTGTGCGCGAACAACCGTTCATGACTGAGGAGGATGCCAGACGCAAATGGCGGGAAGACCCTGAGGCCAGTGCAATCTTTGACGCCGCCCAGCAACAAGCGGGAGACCATCCACCGTTGTTCGCTTATGCCGTTAGCCCGTCCACGGCGGAGACGATTGTCGATGTTGCCGCGACACTCGGCGCGTCGCGCTTGATTCTGGGCGCACCGAAACGCAACGCGCTCCTCAACCTTCTTCGTGGCAACGTCATTCGCGAAGTTTCAAACTTGCTGCCGGACGAAATCGATCTGCTGGTTTACGCCTAAAGCTCGATCACTTGTGCCGAGTGAACGTCTTCGCTGGCGCGAATCTCGTTGAGTAATTGTTCGCTTGGTGCGGTGTCGAGGTTCAGGATCGTCAACGCGGTGCCGCCGGCTTGGTTTCGGCTGAGCGACATGGTGGCGATGTTGACCCCGTGATCGCCTAACAACGTCCCAATGCGGCCGACCATGCCCGGCCGGTCCGTATTTTCGAGAACCAGAATTATGCCGTGCGGACGCGCCTCGACGGGACGGCTGTTGATGCTGACGATGCGCGGTGTTGCGCCGAAAAATGCGCCGCCGACGGAGACGGTTTTTCCCTCGGCAATCACGGAGAGCTCGAGCAGATCCGCGTAATCGCCGAGCGCGCTCAGACGCGTCTCGTTGATTTTTAATCCAAGACTCTCCGCGAACGCTGGCGCGTTCACTTCGTTTACGTCGGCGCCGCCTGCGGCCTTCAGGAAACCTTTCAGAATTGCGCGAGTGATGGTCGTGGTATCGACTTCGTTGACTTTGCCGCTGTAATTGATGTTGAGCTGTTCGACGCGACGCGGCGCGACTTGCGAAAGAAATCGGCCGAGCTTTTCGCCAAAGCGAAGATGCGGCCCGATGATCGCCAGCGTCTTGGCATCGAGGCTCGGCATGTTGACGGCGTTACGGATCGTGCCTTCGAGCAGCGCGGCGCGCACCGACTGCGCGATTTCAAGGCCAACGCTTTCCTGCGCTTCGGCTGTCGAAGCGCCCAAGTGCGGCGTGAGCACCAAATTCGGAGCCGAGCGCAGCTGCGAGTCGTTAGGCAGCGGCTCGGTCTCGAAGACATCGAGCGCCGCGGCGGCAACGTGTCGATCTTGCAACGCCTGCGCGAGCGCCACTTCGTCGATCAGGCCGCCACGCGCGCAGTTGATGATGCGCACGCCGCGCTTCATTTTTCGAATCCGTGCAAGATCGACAATGTGGCGCGTCTCGCCGGTGAGCGGCGTGTGCAGCGAAATGAAATCGGAAGTTGAAAGCAGATCATCGAGTTCATCGACGAGCTCGACCTGCAAGCTGCGCGCGCGCGTTGCTGACAAATATGGATCGTACGCGAGCACACGCATACCGAAGGCGATGGCGCGGCGGCTGAGCTCGCTTCCAATACGGCCCATCCCGATTACGCCGAGTGTTTTGTTGTAAAGCTCTATGCCTTCGAAATCTTTTCGTTTCCAGTTTCCGCTGCGCACGCTCGCGTCGGCCTGCGGAATTTTGCGCGCGACGCTGAGCAAAAGCGAAAACGCGTGCTCAGCCGTGGAAACGGTGTTGCCGCCGGGCGCATTGAGCACGACGATGCCGCGCCGGGTCGCCACCTCAACATCGACATTATCGACGCCGACGCCGGCGCGACCGATGACGCGTAAACGCGTCCCGGCACTTAAAATTCTCGCCGTGACTTTCGTTTCGCTGCGCACAACGATCGCGCTGAATTCCGGGATCAGATCGACCAGTTGATCCTCTGTAAGCCCGGTTTTCACCACGACCTCGAGCGCATTGTCGCGGGCAAGTTCTTCGACTCCACGCGGCGCGATTGCATCGGCGATGAGAATTTTCGGTGCTTGCATGATCTCAGCCAAAAATCACAAGGTGAATCGATTCGGGCAAATGTTGCGCCACGTTGGTGGCGACGCTGCCGCGCAGCAACTTCGCCATCGCCGGACGTTGCGAGGCGCCGATGACAAGAAAATCGATCCCCATCGTGGCGGCAAGATCGACAATCGTTGCCGCCGCGTCCTGGCTAACCGCATAGAGCGGCACCACGCAGACGTCGCGTTCCTCGCCGAGCCGGAGCATGGAGGACATAATCGCGTTGGCTTCCGGATCGTCCTGCCATTTCGCGCGGCCGAGTCGTGTCCCCGCGGCGGTGTAGTAGATGGCGACTTCTTTGACATAGAGAACACACAGCGTGGCTTTGCGCAGCTGTGCTTCGTCCAACGCGAAACCGAGCACCGGCGTGATGCCACGCGCTGCGACCATGATTTTTTGGCCTTCGGCGAGCTTGGGCTGCAGGCTCGGAATGACATCCGGTGTTACTAATTTGGCGAGTTCGCGTGTAACGGTAAGAGTCGTTAGGCCCTGGCGCTTCAAGGTGTAGGCGCGCATGGCGAGACCACCAATCAACACGCAAATAACAAAGAACAGTGCGTCTGGTTTGGTGTGGGCGAGTGTGATCTCCACCGCGCCGAGGATGACAAACGTCAGGGCGAACAGCACGTGATCATACCAGGTGAAGCCGACGGCACGATTGACCGCGCACGAGCCGACGTTGACCGTGATCGCGCCAACCACGCCGATGGCGTAGAGCCCGGCCAAGGCGGTGAAGTTCGCGACGAAAAACAGCACGACAATGGGCAACCCGATCGCAATGAGTAGCGGGTAGATCGGAACACCGTGAGCGTTTAACCGTTGAAACTGCCGCGGCATTTCGCGGTCGCGCGCCATCATATAGAGCAAACCAATCATCGCGACGATGGCGGTGTTGGCCGCGCTCAAGAGCAAGAGAAAGAACACGATTCCAACGACCCAGCCGAAAATGTTGCCGACCGCGGGTGAAAAGCTCGCCGTAGCGAATTGTTCGCCGGTAAAACGCAGCATGTCTTCGCTGCGCTGCTGCAGAACAGCGGCGATATCGCCACCAGTGGTCAGATGAAGGGTTTGCCCGAGAACCGAGGGCAACGAAAGCATGGCCCAGCCGAGCAACGCTGTCCCGAAGACGACTTCAATGGCGACGGGCGTGATTGCCTTGAGCGACGCGCGCGCAACGCTCGGCCGGTCCATTGTCGATCCTGGGTCGAGCTTCATTACGCCGGTCAGATTCGCGATCGATTCCGCGCCGGAGAGCGCCAGAATGACGCTGACGAATTGCACCCAGAGCGCGCCCAAACTCTCGTGACGCGGCTCTAAAAAACGGGTGGTGAAATGCGGCGCACTGATCGCGATCAGGAGGATTACGACAATCACGGTCGGAATCGCCAGGGCAACTGCAAGACTGCCGGAGTGTCTCGGACCGAAAAAATTGATTACCCCCATGACCACCAGTA
>DASTDG010000186.1:0-2570 GCA_035710475.1 Chthoniobacterales bacterium
GTCCCCGCAAATGGCACGCGAGTCGCGTGCGCTCCCCTGAAACCGATGACGGTGCAGGAGCGGGTGAATGCGGATTACGCGACGATGAATCTCACGACGGGGCCGCATCCGATGAAATTACTGCGCGCACAATTGACGAACATTTGGCGGGCGATTGATCTGCTGCACGCGCGTCATGGGGCAACCGTCCAGATCGCCGGTAATGTGATTTGCCGGCAGCGGCCCGGCACGGCGAAGGGATTCGTTTTCATCAGTTTGGAGGATGAGACCGGCGTCGCGAATGCGATTGTCGATCCGGATTTGTTCGAACGCTTCCGGCTGCGCATCACGGAAGAATCATTCCTCCTCATCGAAGGCGAAGTGCAGAATTCCGACAACGTGGTGCTGATCAAAACGCGCGACATCCGGCCGCTCGCGCACGAGCAGCTCGTGGGGAGTCCGTCGCACGATTTCAGATAAAGTAACGCAAGCCTCCGGCTTGCAGCGCAACCGAGACGGTTACGCTACTATTCAGTCGCGTGGCGTTTCGGCCCCTCTTTCGGCGGCGCTTCGCGTTGCATCGGTTTGTGGTCGGACTCGAGCCACTCGGTGTGGAAAATGCCGGGGCGATCGACCCGCTCGTAGGTGTGCGCGCCGAAGAAATCGCGTTGGGCTTGGAGCAGGTTTGCCGGCAACCGCGCGGAGCGATAGCTGTCGAAGTAAGCAAGCGACGCGGCGAACGCCGGAACGGCCACGCCGTGCTCAACCGCATTCGAGACAGCGACGCGCCAGTTGTCCTGCGTTTTGGCAATGATGTCGCTGAAATACGAGTCGAGCATCAGGTTGTGAAGCGCGGGGTCGCGCTGGTAGGCTTCAACGATGCGGTTGAGGAACTTCGCGCGAATGATGCAACCGCCGCGCCAGATCGTGGCGATGTCGCCGAAGTTCAGGTTCCAGTTGTACTGATGACTGGCTGCGCCTAACAACTCCATGCCTTGCGCGTAGGAAATGATTTTGGAGGCGTAGAGCGCCTGGCGGATCGCTTCGATCAATTGTTTGCCATCGCCGGTGAATTTCTTTGGTTTGGGTTGTGGCAAAACTTTGGAGGAAGCGACGCGCTCGTCTTTGCGCGAAGAGATGACGCGTGCTTCGACCGCGGCGTTGATCGTCGAAATGACAACCGAGATCGCGATCGCCGATTGCAGCGTCCATAGGCCGGTGCCTTTTTGACCTGCCTTGTCGAGGATAACATCGACAAGTGGTTTGCCGGTGTCGGGATCAATTTTGCGGAAGATCTGTGAGGTGATTTCGATCAGGTAACTATCGAGCTCGCCGCGGTTCCAGTCGGTGAAAACCTCTGCCAGTTGCGGCGCATCCATGCCGACGACGTCCTTCAAAATTGCGTATGCCTCGCAGATTAACTGCATATCACCGTACTCGATGCCGTTGTGCACCATCTTTACGTAATGGCCGGCGCCATCCGGGCCCATGTACCGGCAGCAGGGCTCGCCATCCACTTGCGCGGCGATCTTGCGGAAAATCGGCGCGATCATTTCCCACGATTCGCGCGAGCCGCCGGGCATAAGCGATGGGCCTTTAAGCGCGCCTTCTTCGCCGCCGGACACGCCGCAGCCGACGTAATGAATTCCTTTTCCCTCGAGATCTTTGCAACGGCGTTGTGTATCGGTGAAAAGTGAATTTCCCCCGTCGATGAGCACGTCACCTTTGTCGAGTAGCGGCGCGACCTCCTCAATGACCATGTCGACCGGTTTGCCGGCCTTAATCATCATCATGACTTTGCGCGGCTTTTTCAGCGCGCCGACGAGCTCCTCGACCGTGCGGGTGGGCTGGATGTTTTTTCCGTTCGCGCGCGCGGCCGCGAACTTCTCCGTCACTTCGGTCGTGCGATTGAACACCGCGACGGAGAAGCCCTTGGATTCCATATTCAGGACGAGGTTCTCGCCCATGACAGCCAAGCCGATGAGGCCAATATCACGTTGATTCGTGGTCATTTTGAGTCTCCTTTGTTGATGTGGGAAAACCGGCGCACGAATTGTAAAGGGAGGCCGAAACGCATGGCAAACTCCGTTTGCGACGTTTTGTTGACGCAGACGCGGCTGGCAGCGCCGGCTGGCGAGATCGATCCGAGCGCTGGAGCAATTGTCGATTTTTGGGGCGTAGTACGGAAGCTGGAGGACGGCCGCGAAATCGAGGGAATCGATTACGAGGCGCATGGCGCGATGGCGGAGCACCAGCTGGCGATGATTGCGCAACAAGCAGCTGCGCGTTTTGAACTGCGCTGCGTCATCATCCGACATCGCGTCGGCTTTGTTGCCGTCGGTGAAGCTTCGCTCTTCCTGGAAGTCGCGGCCGGGCACCGCGGCGCCGCGTTCGAGGCGAGCAAATGGATCGTCGATGAGTTGAAGCGGAAAGTTCCAATCTGGAAACACCCCCGGTTTAAGGTCGACCCGGTTAAAACCGCCGCGCGGTCGGCGACCGCGGCTACAGTTGTTTCAACGAAATGAACTGGGCGAATCGTCTCACCCTGAGCCGACTGGGTTTGACGGTGCTCTTCGTTTTCGCGCTCAATT
>DASTDG010000187.1:0-2339 GCA_035710475.1 Chthoniobacterales bacterium
TTGAACAACTTCAACTACAGCCGGAATGACTTCGCCCGCTTTCTCGATCACGACCGTGTCGCCGATGCGGATGTCTTTGCGCTTGATCTCGTCCTCGTTATGCAGAGTCGCGCGGCTGACGGTGCTGCCGCTGACGAGCACCGGCTCGAGCACGGCGACCGGCGTGAGAATTCCGGTCCGCCCAACCTGGATGATGATGTCGATCAATCGCGTCTCGACCCGTTCTGCTTCGTATTTGTAGGCGATCGCCCAGCGCGGCGATTTGGCCGTGAATCCGAGCCGCTCGCGCTGCGCAAAGGCATCGACTTTGACCACCGCGCCGTCCGTCGCATACGGAAAATCGTGGCGAATCCGGTCAAGTTCGTGAATTGCCTCAAGGATCCCTTCAACTGAATCCGCCAGCCACCATTTCTCCGTCGCCGGCAGCCCGAGCTTTTTTAACAATGGAAAAACCTTGGAGTGAAGATCGACATCTGCTCTTTCCACCGCGCCAGTGCCGTGGCAGACGAGCCCGAGCGGCCGTTGCGCGACAATTTTCGGATCGAGTTGCTTGAGCGAGCCGGCGGCCGCATTGCGCGGATTCGCGAATAATGGCAGGTCGGCTTTCTTCCGTTCCTCGTTCAGTTTCGCGAATCCGCGTCGGTCCATGTAGACTTCGCCGCGGACCTCGATCACCTTCGGCCCATCGGCGCGTAACCGTTCCGGCACCGACCGAATGGTCAGAATGTTTTGTGTGATGTCGTCTCCGACGAATCCGTCCCCGCGCGTCGCGGCAGAGCGCAGCTTGCCATTTTCGTAGAGCAACGAAACGGCAACGCCGTCCACCTTTGGTTCGATCACGACCGGGATTTTTTCGTCAGGCAAAACCTTCGAAATACGCTTGTAAAAATTTGCGACCTCCTGTTCCGAATACGTGTTATCGAGGCTCAGCATCGGCGTGCGATGCGCCACTTGTTCGAATTGCTTGAGCGGTTTGCCGCCGACGCGCTGCGTTGGCGAGTCCGGCGCCGTCAGATCGGGGAACTTGGTTTCAAGATCGACAAGTTCCTTGTAAAGACGGTCGTACTCGCGGTCGGAGATCGTCGGGGCGGCTTCTTCGTAATAGTGGCGGTCGTGCTCGGCGATCTGCGCGCGCAACTCGGCTACGCGTTTCGCCGCTTCGAATTCCTTCGCCGGCATGGTGGACGATATGAATGCGGGCGGTTGTAGAGCAAGCGCACCGCTTGCTTGTCAAAACAAAACTCGCGGCGGGCGGAGCTCCTGCCCTACAATTACTCTGTGGCAGGCGAGCGTATTCTGGGCGTTGAAGGCGGCGGAACGAAAACGGCCTGGGCGCTCGTCGAGCGCGACGGTAACGAATTGCGCGTTCTCAAGGAGGGTAAGTTGCCGCCAACCAATCTGCGGCTTACCTCGCCGGAACGTTTGCACGCGATTTTTGACGAACTGCCCAAACAAATCGAGCGCGCCGGCATATTTCTGGCCGGCTGCGCGACGGCCGATCGACAATTGGTTTCGGCGCTTTGCTCGAAAATCTGGCCCGGCACAAAGATCGTCGTGGGCAGTGACCGCGAATCTGGACTTGCCGCAGCGCTGGGACATGGCGACGGGATTGTGGTGAACGCCGGCAGCGGTTCATCTGTGACTGGCCGTCGCGGCGACAAAATCGAAAACGCCGGCGGCTGGGGCCACATTCTTGGCGATACCGGCGGCGGCTATTTCCTCTGCATTCAGGCGCTACGGCTGATCTTGCGGGAACACGATCTACACCGCAGCGCATTGCCGGTCACGACGAAAATTCTCCACGCGCTGAATTTGAACAGTCTTGACGAGCTCGTTCGCTGGGCGCAAACCGCAGATAAAATGGAAGTCGCGAACCTCGCGCCGGTTGTGTTTGCAGCGGCCGCGAACGGCGATGCGCGCGTGATGGAAATCATCGAAGAAGGCGCGCGCTGTTTGTGCGAATACGTCGAGACCGTGGCACAGCGGCTGCACTTGCTCGCGCCGAAAGTGGTTTTGATCGGCGGCCTCTTTCAACGCGACTCAATCTACACCCACGCGTTCCGGCGTCGGCTGAAGAAAAATTTGCCGGATGCGCGCGTGTCGACCGCCGATCGAGCACCGGAACTTGGCGCAGCGTGGCTCGCGTCGGAGATGGTTGAGCGCGGCTCCGTTCGCAGCCGCAACGGCGAAACGCAAATCGAGGAACTTGCCGCCGCGCTGACCGAGCAACGCAATCCGCGCTCGGAAAATCTCGAGCAGATGAGCGCGCGCGAGCTGGTCGAACTGTTCGTCGAAGAGGAGAAGTTTGTGCAGGAGGCATTGCGGGGGGCGATTGTCGA
>DASTDG010000188.1:0-3838 GCA_035710475.1 Chthoniobacterales bacterium
GCAGCCATTTGCGCGCGCTGGTGTGGATCATGAAACACCCAAAAAAGCAGGCTGATGGTGACGGCGAGCTGGACAATAGTGATCAGAATTTTTTTCATTCGCCGAAATGTTGTTTCCACAGTTCGCGTGAGCGGCGGATTTCAGCGGCATTCTTGCGCGGACTCATTTCCCAGACCCACGCGCAGTCGCGTGGCAACAACGGAACAAGGTTTGCAAGATCGACATCTCCGCTGAACGGCGGCTGGTGATCCTGCGCCGGCCAGATGCAATCCTGCACGTGGCAGCCGATCGTGCGCGGGCCGATTTCGCGCAGCCATTCGGCGTGATCGAGAAAGCCAAGATTATGTTTAATCTGGATGTGACCGAAGTCGTGCCAGTAGCCGACGTGCGGCGCATTTAGCTCGTCCAGCAACGCCGGCAATTCGCGCTCGCTCGGTATTTCTTCATAGCCGCGGCGGCCTTCGAGACCGAGCTTCACGTTTTTCGTAGCGGCGTAATCGACAATGTTTTTTAAGCAGTCTTTGACACGCTGCAAATATACCGGTGCAGCTCGCTCGCGTTTTTTTACCGCGCGAATTTTCTGGCGAACATATTTGCGCGAGAGCAGACCGCCATTTTTCGCCATGCCGATGAGCACGTCCGTGATTGGTTTCATTGAAACTTCACCCAGGTGCAGGACAACAAACGGCGCGTGGAGGCGTTGGGCGAAATCGATTGTTTGCAAGGTTTGCTTGACCGCTCGTTTGCGCTCGTGCGCGTAGGGCGACGAGAACTGGTAGCAATCAGGCGAGGCACCCATTACTTCGACCGGCAGCGGACAAAAATTGTGCAGGCTGCTGAATTTTACCTGGCCGGCGGCGTACATCTCCTGAATTCCAGGCATGAGCGAAATGCGGATGCCGTGGCCGAGTTCGATACAATCGAAGCCAAGGTTGCGGATTTGCCGGAGCATCTTGTCGCCGGCGGTATTGCGTGCCGAATTCCAACACGTGGAAAATGCGATCACACCTAGACGGTCGCGACGACTGGCGGAGGCGGTGTTTCGGCGCCCTCGATTTCGCTCACTCCCGGTTCGGCGCACTGGCGGCGCACGCGCGCGAGTACGAGCAAGCCGATCGTCGCGTAGATGATTGCGCCGAGCATGAGCGCGTTGCGCATGCCAATGAGGTCGGAGATGCTCGTGATCACCAGCCCCGCGAGCGGCATCAAACCGAAGAAGCTCAAACCGAAAACGGCCGAGACGCGGCCGCGGAGATAATCCGGCGCGCGCTCCTGCACGATGGTGTTCGCCAGACCGAAGTTCATTGACAGACCGAGCGAATTCACAATCAGCAAGCCGACCGCACCGCGAAATGTTGTCGCGCGCGCCAAACCAAAGATCGCGCAGCCGACCAGCGCCACGAATGTCATCATCAGTGGAACGCGTTTGTCGCGTGGAATACTGAGCAGAAAAAGCGCACCGACGACAGACCCGATGGCGGACGCCGCCATCAAAAGGCCTAACGAGTCCGGGCCGAGCCGGAGCACGTTGCGGACGTAAAGCGGCATCATCACTGAGATGATGGGAAAGATGAAGATCGTGGTTACCGCGATCAGCGCCACCATCGCCAGGCTCGGCCTGTCTTTCGCGATGTAACGAAAGCCTTCCTTGATCCCACTGGCCCGTTTCTCCTCTTCCTCGATCGTGCCACGGCGGCGCGCCGGCAGCGTCATGATCGCGATGATGAGCGCGACGAAGGAAACGGCATTGGCGAAGAACGCCGAGGCGGCGCCCCAAAAACTAATGAATACTCCGGCCAAAGCGGGACCCACCAGGCGCGACCCGTGAAACACCGCGCGGTCGATTCCGATCGCGCTTTGAATTTCTTCGCGCTTCACCAACTCCGGCACGAGCGCGGAGAGCGTCGGCATCTCAAACGAATTCGAAACGCCAAGGATGGCCGCGAAAACAAAGATGTGCCAGATCGCGATCTTGCCGCTGAGCAAGAGCAGACCGATCGCGACGGCGAGCGCGATCTGCGCGTACTGCGTCGCGAGTAAGATTTTGCGTTTGTCGAAACGATCAGCGGCCGACCCGCCCACCATCGTGAGCGCGAGCATCGGCAGACCGGCAGCGAAGTTCACCATCCCGAGCAGGAGGGCTTTGTTGGTGAGCGTGCTCATGACCCAGCCTTGCGCCATGACCTGCATCCACGTGCCAGTGTCGGAGATTGCGCTGCCGATGATGAAGCGGCGAAACGGGCCGGGCCGCAAAACGGACAGCGCTTTGCGAGTGGTCAGTTTCAACTCCGCGCTCATGGGCTGCACACATAACCGGAGAAAAGCGCGACTGCAACGCCCGTGGTCAGCGTTCACCAGGTTGAATCAGAAACTCACCGAGCGGCGTGGTGACTTTCGCCGTGTCGCGGAGCAGAGTGAGAGTTCCGACTGAAGACCTGTTTGTTCCAACTGAGCCAGGTATGGAGCGTGATCATTCCGTGAAAGCAAGCGAGAAAGCCAAGCAGAGTTATGCATCGCGCCGGAATGTGAAATTGGTGCGACACCTTCTCGACGACAAGCTGCGGCGGGAAAAATATCCAGAACAGGAAAAGAAGCGCCGTGGTTTGGAACATCGACCTCTCCGCCGTCATTTTTGTAAAGACAGGGCGTTCAGCGGCGGGCAATTTTCGAAGCCATTCCCAAATGTCTTTGAGCGAGTCGAAGTCAAAGAGCTTCAGTCTCCCCCAAAAAAGCGTCTTCGCGCGCAACCCAGGCTGCAACTTGTAAAACGTGTTGTTCCAAATGGAGTCGCCGACGATCTCCAAAAGCATTCCCAGAAAATAAGAGCACAGCAGAGCAAAACTAATTGTTGGCGTATTGAGATTCTTGGACAGGGAATCAAAGTTGTAGGCCGCAATCGCGATCGCGCCCGGGACAACTCGCGCGATGATGTCGAAATAGATTTCCGGAATCGAAGACGGCAGTTCTGCTTCTTTCTTGCCTGATTCAGTTTCTCTTTCCATGGGGGCTGCGCCTATTGCAGCAATAAAACTTCGGGAACTGAAGACTTATCCTCACAAGGGACGCAATTGCCGAGCGAGTCACGTTCGTTATTTTGGAGCGTGCGGATCGACAAGTTCACGCAAAAGATGCAGGAAGCGCTGCAAACCGCGCAGGACCTCGCTTCGCAGTTCAATCATCAGGAAATCACGAATGAACATTTCCTGTCTGCGCTGCTCGACCAGCCTGAAGGCATAACTCAGCCGCTCTTCGAGAAAATCGGCGTCTCGCCGACGGGCGTGCGGGAACGCCTCGCGAGTGAGCTCGAGCGTCGAGCACGCGTGCACGGCGCCGCTGTCGATCTTCGGCTTTCAAACGAGCTGCGCACCGTGCTTGACGCATCCGAAAAAGAAATGGCGAAGCTGAAGGATGAATACACCAGCGCCGAGCATTACCTGCTCGCGCTTAGTGCTGCCAATGTTCCGGCCGCAAAAATGTTGAAGGATCTCGGCGTGACCCGCGACAAATTGATGCAGGCGCTGCAGCAGGTGCGCGGCTCGCAGCGCGTCACCGATCAGAACCCGGAAGGTAAATACCAGGCACTCGAGAAATACGGTCGCGATCTGACGGCGCTCGCGCGGCGCGGCAAGATCGATCCGGTGATCGGGCGCGATAACGAGATCCGCCGGATCATGCAGGTGCTTTCGCGCCGGACCAAAAACAATCCGGTGCTCATTGGCGATCCCGGTGTCGGTAAAACTGCCATTGTCGAAGGGCTCGCCCGCCGGATCATCAGCGGCGATGTGCCCGATTCGTTGAAGAACAAGCGCGTAGTCGCAATGGACATCGGCGCGATGGT
>DASTDG010000189.1:0-2442 GCA_035710475.1 Chthoniobacterales bacterium
CGTTCCCACCACTCGTTCAACGCTGCTGCACCTGCCGCGGCGGCCGCGGTACCAAATACAACATGAAAGAGTCCAGTATAATCAATTGGACTTGGCGCGCCTAGATAGTAGCCGACAGCAGTGGTTAAAAGCACAAGGAGCGTCAGCCGCGCTTTAACTAGCTCGGCGAAATCTGCGAGGAGTCGGCTGCGCGCCAGAGCCGCGGTAGGATTCATTGCCGGCGTTTTCATACGAGCACGCGCTGCGGCTCAGTCCGTCGGCTTGGCTGGCATAGCCGCCAGCAAATTGCCCAGAGACTCACACCGAAACATAACATGACCGCGCCGACCGCCACATGAGCCGTCGCTATATCCGCGGCTTTGTTACTCCAAATGGTCCACGCGCCCAGCGTGAGTTGCACGAAAATCCCGATTACCCACCACATCGACAATCGCTGGAGCACGAGACAATCCTGTGTGTCTCGCCACACCCGCAAACAAAAAGCGATCACGCCGATTGCGATGAGCACGGCCAGAAACCGATGCGCCAGTTGCAGCCAAATCTGAAACGCGCTCACATCGGAAAACCCATGCATGTCGCGCCAGGAATTGATCTTTGCCAGAGCGGCAGGGCTCGTGTCGGGAATCCACGCGCCGTTCGCGGTCGGAAAATCGAGGATTGCCAGGTCGCGATGCTGGTGTCGCATGATTGCGCCGAGCGCGAGCTGCCCGTAAATGGCAACCGTAATTGCCATTGCCAGAGTTTGAAGGCGTTTGGTGCTTGCGCGATCGACAACGGTATTTGAAACCGAGCGCCAAAGCTTGGTTGTTATCAGCGCGATCAGGACAATTAATCCGAGAAACGCTTGCGCGACGCAGGCGTGAAAAATCCCGATCTGGTCTTTCAGCATCGCCACGCGCAGGCCGCCGAGGATGCCCTGGAAAATCACGCCCGCGACTGCGATGAGGGCGAGGTTACGAAGTGATTGTCGATCTTCCGCACCCCAAATCCAGATCGCGAGAATGAGGGTGAGAACTCCGACTGTTGAGGCAATCAACCGATGTGTGTGTTCGAAAAAAATTCCGCCGATCCATTTTGAGACCGGAAACATGAACATGTTGTAGCCAAACGTTGTCGGCCAATCGGGAACAGCCAGTCCGACGCCTTTGCTCGTGACCATTCCGCCGCTGCAAATAAGCAGCAGCGTCGCGACGGCTGTGAACCACGCGAAACGATTGAGCCATCTGCTGTAGCGGCGCTCTGCGAGCATCGCACTTTTTGAAATCGCATCGTCCACGACCTGAAACCTACCCGGCCGGAAAATAAATGCGACGGTCATAGACCGCCGCTACAGAAACGGCCCCTTACGCGCTGGGGCTTGGACTGGGCACGGGTGCGCTTGGCTTTTCGGTCTTCGGCGCGCCGGGCGGCGCCACGGTTCCTGGAGTCGGGCCGACCGGCGGTTCGCCGGGCGGACGTTGCGTCGGCGTCGGCGCATTTTGTTGTCCCGCAAGCTCGGCGCGCTCTTTCAACCACGCCTGATAATCAGCCGGTGTATCCACGACGAGCGTCCCTTTCATGCCGTAGTGACCGAGGCCGCAAAGTTGGCCACAGACCACTTCGTAAGTTCCGGTTTTCAGCGGCTTGAACCACATCGGAATCAAGGAACCGGGAATCGCGTCGGCCGCGATGCGCATGTGCGGCAAATCGAAATTGTGGATCACATCTTTGGAGGACAGCTCGATGATCACCGGCTTATCGACAGGGACGTGCAATTCCCCGAGCATCACCAGATCGTCTTTGCTGGCCGGATCGTTCGGGTCGAGCCCGAGCGGATTCGAATTTGTGACGAGACCAATGTCGCGGTGCCCGAATTGTCCGTCCGGTCCGGGCAAATGGAAGTTCCAGTTGAACTGCTGACCGACGACATTGACAAGAATCGCGTCTTTGGTGGATGGGAACTCATTCACCCGTTTTGCCCAAAGCGGAATGGCGAAACCGAGCAAAAGCACCGCCTCGATTAGAACGACGGAAAACTCAAGGTGTGTCGAAATTCCGCTGCGCACGCCGTGATGATCGGCCACCGGATGACGGCCTTTCCGGAACCGGATGAGGACAAAAATGAAGAAAGCCGACCAGCCGACAAAGAGCGCGCCCATGAACCAATGGCAGAACTCGAGGATATGATCGATCTGGTAACCGTGTTCGGAAGCGTTCGCCGGCTGCCCGAGCAACTCATTGATGAGCGCGAGGCTACTCATATTTCTCCAAATCTTCCTCGGCTAACTGCTGGTGCGGCTCGAGCGGCATGCGGCCGTGCCGCCAAATCTTGAAACTAAACGCGCCGATTCCGCCGATCACCGAGAGCACGGCACCGAAGAGAAACCAGATCGCAACGGCCATGTGCTGCGTCGATTTGCCGTCTTTCGCACCGTAACAGAACGGGCAGGCCGCGGCTTGTTG
>DASTDG010000190.1:0-4455 GCA_035710475.1 Chthoniobacterales bacterium
GGTAGCGGAATTCAAGCCAGTTGCGAGCCGCCCTCAGCCGGACGACAGACAGAAAAAGAGTTGCAGCTGCGATGGCGCGCGATTGGCTTGTCGCAATCATATGCCTATTCTACAACGGTTGGAAGAACCGATCGAACGGACCCAGCGCACGTTTATCAAGCTGCTGCTGGGGACTTTGGCGGCGATTGTCGTCGTCGTTGTGCTGGCGTGGGGCGGGTGGCGCGGTTACCAACGCTGGGAAGAACGGCATCAGGTGCGTCAGGCCAATGCGTTCATCGAACACGGCGACTTTAAATCGGCCGGCTTAAGCGCGCGGCGGGCGCTGCAACTCAACCTTAACAGCACCGGTGCGATGCGTATCATGGCGCAACTGGCGGAGAAGGCGCACGACCGCGTGGCGTTGGATTGGCGGCGCAAAGTCTTGCAACTCGAACCCGGTTCGATTGACGATGCGATTGCATTGTCCGATTGCGCATTGCAATTTGGCGACATCCGCACAGCGGACAAAACCCTTGTCGGAATCAACGCTGCTGGAAAGAACACGGCAGATTTTCACGCCGCAGCCGGTCGCTTGGCTAAGGCGCGCAAAAACCCGACCGAAGCGAAGCGCGAGTTTGCGCAGGCGCGACAGCTGGCGCCAAGCAACGAGTCTTACCAGCTGGAATACGCGCTGGCTTGTCTCGACCAGAGCGATGCGGCGGCGCGCGCTGAAGGCGTAGCCATTCTCGGACAATTACGCAACTCGCCTTTCCAGCGGGCGGCCGCCACCCGCGCCCTCCTGCTCGATGGTGCGGCCCATCGTCATGACCCTGAAGAATTGCGAAATTTCGCGAGAGATTTGCAGAATTACCCTGAAGCCTCGTTTGCCGATCGGCTACTTTATCTCGACGTGCTGCGACAACTGCGTGACCGCGAGTACGCAGCTTACTTGAGCCAGGTCGAAAAAGACGCGAGCGCGAAACCAGCCGACCTCGCGGCGTTGCTCTCATGGATGAACATCAACAGCATAAGCTTGGTGGCGATCGATTTTGCCAAATCACTCCCGGTGGATGTCTTGACCACCTGGCCAGTGCCGTTGGCATTGGCCGAAGCGCACAGTAAGCTGAACGATTGGCCGCAGCTGCAAAAGCTGGCGCAAACCGGCAATTGGGGAGAGTTCGAGTTTCTTCGACACGCCTACCTGGCGCGTGCCTTCCGCGGTGAGAACAACCCAGCTGCGGCGACGCGTGAGTGGACCGATGGGACGAGGGCGGCTTCGGCCCGGCCCCAATCAGTGCTCATGCTTGCGCGCACGATCTACGATTGGGGTTGGAAGAACGAAAGCATCGATCTGCTTTGGCAGCTCACTAAATACGCCGAGACGCAATTTGAAGCGTTGCGTGCGCTTTACGTTTACTACCAGAAGGGCCATGACACGCAGGGTCTCTACCGCGTGCTCTCACGTCTTAGTGAGATCGATCCAGAGGACGTGAAGGTCCAGAACAATCTCGCGCAGGTCTCCTTACTCCTGAATGTCGATCTTGAAAGGGCGGGGAAACGCGCAGCCGAGCTCTACCGCACAGAATCGTCCGAGCCGGCCTATGTCTCCACCTATGCGTTTTCGCTTTACGCCAAGGGGGAAGCTCAGGCTGCGGTTAACGCGATGAGCAAACTGCGGGAGGATCAGTTGCAGGAGCCCTCAATGGCTGCCTACTACGGCATCTTTCTCGCCGCCACCGGCGACAAAGAAAAAGCGCGCGCTTATCTCGCCCGCGGCAGACAAGCCGACCTGTTGCCGGAAGAGAAAGCACTTCTCGATCGAATGGAGCTTACCGCGAAATAACCCAACTACCCAGGTCCGGTGCCGAAAGTACCGCGCGATTATAATTTGACCGAGAGTTCCGGCCTTGCCATAAACCACGACGAGGAGCCAAATGAACCGCAGTAACATACACAGCCTGCGGCGGGCAAAGGCGATCGCTACTGCGGTATGCGTCTGCTGCACTACGTCCTTGATCGCCGCGCCGGGGGACCAAGCGAGTCATGCGACTGCCGGTCTGTCGAATGCACAATCAGGCTCCGGCTCCAGTTCCGAGAATAACCCAGGATTGATCGGCAGAGAGGCGAGCGACAGCGGAGACAATCCTGGCTTGAACTCGGATAACAACCGGGGTAATGCGGATGGTGAATTCGGCCGAACCCCCGCGACCCAGGCCGCTTCGAATGGGTCAGAACACCGCAAGGTCGGCGGCGGTTTTTTCCATGTCGGGAGAGAGGAAGTAATGGAAGCTCGCGGCGAGAAAAGCGAGAGCGGCAAAGCTGAAAAGACGAGCGAGAAAAGTGAAGTCACCACAAGATTCGAATCGAGTTTGCTTTATGCCGGCATCACACCCGCGCCGAGCGAGACGCCGACCGCGAACCAGTTCGGCGCCACGAACAATCCCGGACTCGAACACGTGAGTCGACAAGGATTGACAAGCTCCGAGAGCGGTCGCAGTACGGCGGAAGCTGCGCGAAGTGATACGAAGGCGTCGCCGGAATCGAGCGTGTCGCCGGCAACTACTCAGTTAACACCGGGCGGATCGCCAGCGGAGAGTCCGGGCGTGGGCTTAAGCCCGAGCGCTAGTCCGAGTGTCCGGCCCTCCGCAACTTTCGTCCCCGGCAGCTCCCCGGTTCCGAGCGCGCCTGAGAGCCACGGCATCAACCCGGTGCCGAGCGCCACGGTCACGGCCAATCGCTAAGATCGACAATTACGCGCTGAGCGCACGCCCGACTGCGACCCGAATGGATTCCGCGGCCAGTAAAGGTCGGCGTGCCAATTTTGGGCCGCAAGACCGAGGCCGTTTTGGCGGGAAATTTGCTTCCCAATACGGAGCCTTCAGGATGGGGACTTGGTATGTTTCGCTTCTTAACCCGCCCGCCACCGTCAGTCGCGTTCGCCGGATCGTTAGTAGTGTTATTTGGTATCGGTTGGCTGGACTTGGCCACTGGTCATCAGGTATCGCTGGTCCTTTTCTACAGCGCGCCAATTGTGTTCGCAGTTTGGCTGTGTGACAACAAAAGCGCCTTTGCCGTCGCCGGATTGGCAGGTGTGCTTTGGTCTTGGGCCGACATTCTATTGGGTTATTCCTATTCCAGTGCGGCTGTGCGGGCCTGGGAGATTTCGATTCGCTTTGCATTTTTCTTTCTCGTTGCTCTAGCCGGAATTGCCACCAAAGAACGCCATCGCGCCTCGGTCGCGCGCATCAAGTTGCTCGAGCATTCACGAAAACTTGAGCAGCAAATTATCGAGGTTAGCGAGTACGAGCAGCAGCGGATCGGCCGCGATTTGCATGATGGTCTTTGCCAATATCTCGCCGCGGTCGGTTGCGCTGCTAGTTCACTAAAGGTCGACTTGGAAGAGCTCGGCTTTGAGAAGTTGGCCGCCAGTGCCGCCGAGATAGAAAAACTGCTGGGCGAATCGGTCAGACAAGCGCGCAATCTCGCTCACGGACTCATGCCGGTTCAATTGGACGACGCGGGCCTGCCGGCGGCGCTTCAGGAACTGGCCACTTCGACAAGTCGGCTGCTTCGGATGGATTGCACATTTGAATTCGCCGGAGAAAACCGATTCACCCATCCTGGCAAAGCCATCCATCTTTACCGCATTGCTCAGGAGGCCATCAACAACGCGACCAAACATGGCAGAGCCAGAAACGTGGAGGTCCGATTGAGCGCCAACCGCAGTGCGATGAGCTTGAGCATCGCCGACGACGGAACCGGTTTTTCGAAAAGCGAAAAAGATCGGCATGGCGTCGGAATCAGCATCATGCGGTATCGCGCCAACGTGGTCGGCGGCGAATTCGAGATCGAGGAGCGCCCAACCTGCGGCACGATCGTTTCGTGCACCGTTCCCGCCGAAACGTGAGTTATGGAAACGCTTAACGCTGCCCGACAAAACTCCCAAAAGTTCAGTGTCGTTCTGGTTGAGGATCATCCGATGTTTCGTGAGCAGTTTAGGCACCTGATTAACAAAGAGCCAGACATGCGCGTGTGCGGCGAGAGTGACGACTGCCGCGGCGCGTTAGAATTACTGCAGTCCGTCGCGGCCGACATCGTGATTGTCGATCTTACCCTCAAAAATTCCAACGGGCTGGAGCTGATTAAAGATCTGAAGGCGCGCAAAATCGATATTCCAGTGCTTGTCGTTTCGATGCATGACGAGCTGCTCTATGCCGAACGTGTTCTGCGGGCCGGCGCGCGCGGCTACATAACCAAACACGAAACGTCAAAGGAAGTGATGACCGCCATCCGCAAGGTCTTAAGCGGCCAGATCTACCTTGGGCCGGAAATGGCGTCCCGTGTTATCGAGTCCCTCTCGGCTCGGCCAAAAATCGAGAATGGCGTCTCGTTGCTGACCGACCGTGAACTGGAGATCTTCGAGCTGATCGGTCGCGGACGCACCACCCGCCAAATCAGCGGCTATCTTCATCTCGG
>DASTDG010000191.1:0-3139 GCA_035710475.1 Chthoniobacterales bacterium
ACGCAGAATCGACAATTCTTTGCGCGCGATCTTTGCCGAGCTTCGGTGTGACCATCGAGTAGAACTTGCCTTCCACCTCCGAGTCCTTCAGCGGATTCTTGGCATGGCCGAGCGGATAATCGACGCGTTTCGTTAGGCGCCGTCCATCCGCGAGATTGACATGGAGAATGTTGGCGACGGCGTCTGGATACATTCCGCTCAACTCCGCGTTCCGTTCGACTCTCACGCTCTCCAAAAATTTCCAAATTTTCGGATCGGTAAATCGCGCCGGCTGAAATTGCCGCTCAGTTACTTCCCCATCGATCAGCGCGACCGCAGTGATGTAAGGCAAGCTGTGGTCCGCCGTCTCGCGCGTCTCCGGCTTCCATTTCTCCGGCTCACTGCCAATGATGTCGACAGCCGCGTCGTGTGACTCGATAAGGACAGATTCAATCTGCGCAAGAGCCTCCTTCGCCGACACGGCTCCGGCGGCCGGGTCGACTATCTGCTTGCGCAGGAAGAGCGCCGCTTCGATGGCGCTTTGGCTGTGATATTCCGCCGGCCAATATTTGATGCTCGTGTTCAGGATCATCGAGGCGGGTCCAAACTTCGACGGGACCCACGGCACGGCGAAGTTTTCGCCGATGCTGCCTAACGACACCCCGAGCTGCTTTTCAAATCCCATCTGCCCTTCAAAGATTGGCGCCGGTCCGGTCATCCCTGCACGCGCGAGCAGCGCGGAGTAAACGCCGTGTCGCGCGGTGTTGGCGAATGCTACGCCTTTCCAGTGCGAAAGCTCGCCGACGCGGGCCTGTCGCATCGCCGCGCATGCCACTCCGGCAATGTTGACCGCGTGCCGGGTGCGAGCGGGATCAAGCAGCATCAGGCGCGTGGAAGCGAGCGCGGTGGAGAAAGCGCCGTAGGTCACGTGGTCCCAGCCGCGCGCGCGAATGCTGGCGGCATCGCACAATCGACATTGCACTTCATAAGCAAGGGCAACCGCCGTGATCAGTTCGCGTCCACTCGCGCCGACGCTCTCCGCGATGGCCAGAGCCGCGGAAAAGTTGTCGCTCGGATGCGCGGGTTCTTTCGAAAGATAAGTATCGTTGTAATCGAAATAGCGAATGCAACAGCCGTTCGCGAACGCTGCCCAATCCGGCGGCGACGTGTGACTGGTGCCGATGATTGTGGATCCATTTTTCGCCGAAAATCCCGACGCAACGTCGCGTGCAATCCTGCACGGCTCCTCGTCCCAGGCACCGAGCGCGCATCCAACTGAGTCAATCATGCGCCGCTTCACTTCGCGCACGACTTCTGCCGATAAATCTTCGAAGCGCAGCGAAGACGCGTAATCGGCCAGCTGTTGAGCAAGCGTAGTCGTGGTCATGAAACAGCAATACGAAGTCTGCCGCCGATTTCCGCGTGAGCAACTCACTTGCGCATGTGCACGCCCACGCTCACATGGACATGCCCGCGCTTAGCCGAGCCTCGAGAGCGGCGCGCGCGACTATTTAGCCTCCGCGTAATTCCCGGGCGAGCTGGCTGAATAGCCAGCATTTATAACCTTCAACAAGGCCCAATTTGGCCCAATTGATCAAAGAACCTTCGTTCTGCCAGCCAATCACATCCTTCCGCCGTGCAATATCGATTGTCACTTTTTCGCCGACAAACAGTTGCGCGGCACGCTGCAGTTCGAAAAATCCGATGGCGAGTGTGAACAGCCGCGGCTCAAGATCGCCCCCGCTGCCCTCTGCTAAATAACTCCGCTCGAACCCCCGAATAGCCCGGTTCAGCAGACCACGGCGCCAACCAAACGGCCGCCGCAGCCTCTCCATAAATAGACGCCGTCGCACTGCGCTGCGGAATGTTGCCACCTCGAATAATTGAACCCCCCAATGGGAGCCGTCCGAAGGATCGATGAGAAACAGCTGCTCGCCGTCCCACAGCAGGTTGTCCGGCTCGTAATCGTAATGAATCCGCCCGACGCTCACTCTGGCAGCGCCGAGCTCTTTCAAGGTCCTGCTCAGCGTCTCTCTCTGCCGTCGTGATAATCGCCACGGTGCAGCCGCCATATCATCGGCGAGCTGTTTGACTGGTAGCGGGCAAACTGCCTCCGCCCAGGCACGATGCAGTCGCGCCAAAACCGCTCCGGCTAGTTCACAAGCACGCATCCCCTCTTCGGCGCGCGCGCGACTCAAAAGCAATGCAGTGATCGTTTGGCCGGGTGCAAATTCCATAATTAAAACCCGCTTCTCCGGGAGCAACGCCACCGGCTTTGGCACGTGCAACCCGGGAACCTGCAACCGACTTAAGCATTCCAATTCGTCGGCTTGCCGATGCACCGTCCCCTCAGTTCCAATTAATATTTGCTTGGCAATGACGACCGCCCCGCTCGCCAGCTCTACGCGATAGGTGCGGTTCCGCCAATTCTCGTGATGCAGTTCGCAAGCGCGTACCGGCTGCTGCAAGCCTTTCTCAAGCTCAGCCACCGTAGGTGGACTCACCACATCTGATCGGCTGGCACGTAGCCGTTCCAATCGCTCGTGGAATGCAGCGATGTGACCGCACTGCATCAGCGAAGATGAGTCAATGGCACCGAGCGAAGCAGGCGAGCGTGAACCTGTGTTCGAGAATTGGACTGCACCAGCAAACGCCCGATTCATAGTGTCAATGCGACAGGTTACTGAAAACGTTTGCCGCTATTCAAGCCGGCAGTTGTATGCGGCATATCCCGACAGATGGCGCTACGCTGTACCGTGCGTCGAAGAAGAGACGCTGAAGAGTCCTGCGACGATCATAAGTCTCTAAGTCTCAGACCTACGTGGCCTCACGGTGAAACAGGTGCCGCTCGACCAGCTCGCAGATTACGTGCTCAATCGCGAGGTGGGCCTCCTGGATGTGTTGGGTGTCGGCGCTTGGAACCAAGACGGCGATGTCGACCATCCCCGGCAATTTTCCGCCGCCGCCGGTCAGCGCAACCGTTCGCATGTCGACACGACGCGCCGACTCGACCGCGCGCATCACGTTCACTGAGTTCCCGCTGGTACTGATCCCAACGAGCAGGTCTCCGGCCTTACCCAACGCCTCCACCTGTCGCGCGAAAAGGCCCTCGTAACCGAAGTCGTTCGCATAAGCAGTGAGGAAGGACGTGTCGGTCGTC
>DASTDG010000192.1:0-10826 GCA_035710475.1 Chthoniobacterales bacterium
GATCCTCGCGCACGAGAATGCGCAGGCCGTTTGCCAACTCGAATTTCTGAATCTCGGCCGCCGCGACCGGTTTTGCCGTTTCCGTTTTGCCGGCGAGCGATCCTTTCGGATTCAGCGAGACGACCGTGAGGTTTTGCTCGCTGAGATAAGTCGCGCAGACGCGGCGGATGTCGTTGAGGGTCACTTTCTGGACGGCGGCGAGGTACTCGCGACTGAAATTCAAATTGCGCGTGAGCAGCCAATTCGAACCAACGTCCGATGCCTGGCCGCGCATGGTGGTGAGCGCGTGCAGATGATGACTGAGCGAAGTCTTTTTCGCCTTGGTCAATTCCTCCGCAGTCACGCCGTCGTGTCTTACTTGATCGACAAGTTGCAGAATCAACTGCTCGGCCGCTTCGCGCTTTTTAGGATCGACAGTCGCATCGATCCCGAACAAGCCGGGATCCCCCGGCGTGTAGGAAAACGCCGAGACGCTGTAAGCGAGTCCGGATTCCTCGCGAACTTTTCGGTAGAGACGCGAGCTGCGTCCATCGCCGAGAATTCCGGAGAGCAAATCAATCGCCGGCACGTCGGGGTGCGTAACCTCGGGAATGTGCCAGGCGAGCGAGAGCCGCGTCAGCTCCGTGACAAACTCATTGTGTACTTCGCGCCGACCGAGCTGCGGCGGTTCCGGTGGGATGAACGCCGGCTTCAGCGATTTTTCGGGATAAGCTTCAAAAAACTTGGCGAGTTGCGCGCGCACTTTCTCCGCGTCCACATCGCCGACGACAACCAAGGTGAGATTGTTCGGGACATAGCGCGTCTTGTAGTACTGCATCACCTGCTCTTGCGTGAGCTGATTGTAAATCTCCATCTCACCAATGACCGGCAGGCGGTAGGGATGCTTTTGGTAAGCAGTGGCAAACAGGAGTTGGCCCGTCACTCGATCGGGATCATCGCGGTTCATCGCGAACTCGCGGCGAATCACCTCCTGCTCCTTCGCATATTCCGAGGGCGGTAGGGTCGAATTCATCATCGCGTCCGACAAAACGTCGAGAGCGGTCGCGACGCCTGCTTTTGGCACGTCGATCCAAAACACGGTGCGATCGAACGAGGTATAAGCGTTGATGTAACCGCCGACGTTCTGAATGGCCTGCGCAATCGCATTGGTCGATCTCGTCTTCGTGCCCTTGAAGAGCATGTGCTCGAGAATGTGCGAGAGACCCGCGCCAAGATGCTCGTCTTCATTGACGCTGCCGGTGGCGCACCAAGCCTGCACGCTTGCCACCGGCGCGCTGTGATCTTCCTGCACGATGATCGTCAGCCCGTCGGGCAGCACCCATTTCTCCGCCGTGCTCGGCGGAAACTTCACGACCGTGGAATCTTCCGGCGGCGCCGCTTTCAAATTCGCACTGGTGAGCATGGTTACGGCAATTAGTCCCGCTACTTCGCGAACAGCCATGAATCTGTCAATGATCCCCGCTTCAAGAAAGTAGCGGGGCAAATTGCCTCATACCGATTTGGGCGCGGGAAGTCCGGGCGCCGGCGGCTTAACCGAAATTGCTTTCATCGGTGTGAACGGCTTTACGAATACGTCCTCGAACGCGAACACGTTTTTGAAGTCTTCGATCGAATCTTCCTCCGTCTTCCCGAAAATCCCGGCCGCGATCAGGTTAAAAACCATGTTGCCGATGTCTTCGCAACAGCGGATTCCCCACGCGTCGAAGACCGTCATCACCATCGGCCCGTATTCCTTCAGCGCGTACTGCCGCACACCGTCGAGCAACTCCGGCCCAGCGACATGGCGCACCGTCGCCCCTTTGATCTTCTTTTGCTGCTTAGTCGTGAAATCGAGCGCGTCGCGCAAAAAAACGTAGGCATCGCGCTGATAACGCCGGTCGCTCGCCAGAATCGAGTCGAGTGCTTCGGCAAATCCAATCTTCTGCATGAATCAACAGCGCGCGTCTTGGCGCACCGTTTACCATAAGCAGCGACCCGATGCGCGGCAACTGTTCGCAAAGACTGATCGAAGAATTAGGAAGTAGAAAGTACAAGATTTCATGGCCGTTTGCGAAACCAGCTGGATGCAGGAGCTTGAGCTCGTTAGGCCGTTAGCATGCGCAAACTGATCTCCAGTGGCAGTCCGTACGAACCGGATTGGCTCGTGGAGTTCGAAGCCGACGCTGTTGTCGATGACGAGGGACTTTCGTGAGCAGCGAAACAACAAAGTCCCAGCAGTCGCCGCGCATCACGCATATCTCGTGGGGGCGCATGGAAATAGAGAACCTCGGCACGGGACGCGATTTCAAACTTTACCCGGGTGGCGGACGGGCGTGGGATTGGAATGAGACCGGGACCCATCATGTCCCCGGCATTCAGCCAGCCGACGTGCAGGAGTTGCTCGACCATGGCAGCAGAGTCGTCGTTCTCAGCCGCGGGATGGCATTGGCGCTGCAAACCTGTCCAGAGACACTGCAACTGCTGCGTGACCAAGGCATCACCTATCACGTCCAGGAGACGAGTGCGGCGGTAGAGCTTTACAATCGCTTGGCGCAAACGGAGCCGGTCGGCGGCTTGTTTCATTCAACCTGCTGACCGCGTTCAGCGCGTTGCTATCGAAATACAGCGCGACGAAACGGATCCCGAACAGGGGCTGAAAAATTCTCTGTGCCGGCAAGCATGAAGCTCAGGCCTTCAGTTTTGCGTTTGTTGTTCCACCGCGTCGAGGTAAATCGAGAGTGGGTCGCGCCGGCGCGGTTCCGGTGTCCCCGGTTTGGTGGCGGTGCGTAGATAATCGACAAACACGCCGCTTTTGGTTTGGGACTGCGTCGCTTCGAACCAGTTCATGTAATCGTCGATGTTGCGCATGCGCGCGGCCAGGCGGGTGCGCATCGACTTCAATTGCGCGAGTCGCTGCGCGATTCCGCGATGTTTTCCCGTGAGGAGAAGAACGGTGATTTGTTCGTATTCCTGCACGACCGGTCGTAACAACGGGTTTGCGTGAACCGTTAACTCAAGCAGGTTTTGCCTGAGCGCCGCCAGCGCGGCTTTGTCCGCCGCGGAGATTTTCTTTTGCGAAAATTGCGCCAGCTGTGTTTCTGTCGCAGAGCCGCCGTTTCCTTGCAGCAGTTCCTCGAGTCCGCGCTGCGTTTGGGCAAAACTGAACAGCCGGGGACCTTCGACCGCGCAAACCCGCGCCAGATGCGCGCGCCACGTTTTCTCCGGCTCGTCGCCGAGCGCGGGAAACCGCGCCTTTAAATCCGCGAGCGGATCGTTGGAGGCGTGGGTCAGATTCGCGACGAAACCGCTGAGCCGCGCCGTCCCATCGTCCGACGCGAGCAATAGTTGCACGAGCGCCAGTGAGTAGGCGCGGTATAGCATGCGGGCGGGCGAGTCGAGCAGCGCCGGGTTTTGCTGGAGAAACTGCTGCAGTGAAATCGGCTCGCGTGAGGAAAGTAATGCTTCGACGAGCGGCGCACGATCTTGCCCCGGCGCCGCGGCCAAGATGCCCTCAAGCAACCACGGCGGCGGCTGCGCTAGCACGGTGCCGGGCGCAACGTTCGGCTGATTTCGATAGATCATCTCCACAACCAGCGCACGCAGCAGTTCCCGCTCGACAGTTGTAACATCGACATTGGACGCGAGCATCAGATCCAGCTGGAGCTTGAGGCCGAATCCGGTCTGGCTGACATGAAATGCCGCCGCTGGCAGCTCCGCTCTTGTCGTTTGCGGTAACTGCAAATTGATGAGCACGGGCATGATCCAGCCGTCAGTCTGATGCAGGAGGGCGAGCAAATCTTTCTTGGTACGTTCCGCCAGCTCGGAAATCGCGCCGCGCACGCGAGCATCCGCACCGTAAATGATGAACTGGCGCGACGGGCTGACGGTGCGCTCCACCGGCGCACCAGACGCGACGCGGCACAGAAGCAGGGTCGATATCATTGCTGCAACAAGCGTCGGCTGTTTCATTTAATAGGCGATAATGTTCTGCCGGAAAGCTCGGAAAAACGCAACTTCCGAAACTTGGCGGTGTGTAATCAGTGAAGAGACAGGCTTATGAACTTTAGACGCTTACTTCCGGTGATCGCCGCGGTGACGATCGCGGGTGCAATGCCGACCGCGCAGGCGGGCTACCGTTACTACTACCCTTATCGGCATCATTATCATTCCTACACCAACGTCTCGATTGGCTTTGGGGTCGGCTACCCGTACGGGGGGTGGGGATACGGCTGGCCCTACAGTTCCTATGGCTACTATCCCTACGGCTATGGATATGGTTATGGATACTATCCCTCGGCCTACAGCTACTATCCTTCCACCTATGGCTATTACCCTTACAGCTACGGATATTACTCGCGTCCAACTTACCGAGGGCAGTCGGTCAACAGTAATGTCGTGGTTCGCGTCCAGGAAAGATTAGCGCGCAGCGGCTACTATCATGGTGCAATCGATGGGGTGGCTGGACCGGCGACACGACAGGCAATCCGCGCTTATGAACGCACGCACGGTCTGCGCGTTGATGGCGTGGTTAGCAATCAGCTTCTTGCAACAATGGGTCTGCGTTACTGAGGCTATCATTCTCGATCTTTCGGTTGGTCGGCCGGTAGGCCCGCATGGTGAGGAGGGAAGGGTCTGCCGGCCGTTTTATTGCACCGCGGCCGGTGCGGCGACGTTGAGGACGACTCTTTTAGAATGCAGTTCGATGCTCCCCATTTTGGCCACCAACTTGCGCTCCCGGTCCAGTGCCGTCCACACATCACCGAAAATGCCGTCAACGAATCGCATCAATTGCGGATGAATCGGCACGCGGCCGATGCCGCCGCCATTGCTCGTAGCAGTGATGTGCCCCTGCCGCAGCGTCACCAAATAAGACACGCTGCTGTAGAGCGAGAGCCCAAGTAACGACCGCTCGGTCGTAAGTTTGAGCCGCCCCTCTTCCACCCCTACGATCGCGCGCTTGAATTCCAGCAGCGGTTTGTCCAGCGTCGATTGCTTGTTCCTCAACGCGTAAGCCAGGTGAGCGTTCACCTGGTCCTCGCTGTATTGAAGCTGCGGCGGCCGGTGATAAGTGGCGGCGTTTTCCAGCTCCAGCCCGATCTGCGAAAGAAGGAGCGACGATTTCACCGGCGGCGGCACATCCGGCGGGGAGATCATCTCGATGACTGCTGCCGCCGCGCACGCCGCGAGAATTAATTTCGCCGTGCGGAAAAACCAAAACCGGATTTTCACCCCGGTTGGATCAAACATGCTCCGAACCCGGCGGCGCGTTTCATGGAAGGCTTCTTCGCGTGACTTGCCGACCGCTACACCCGAGCGATCGAGGCGCGCACCGCAGCTGTGACAGTAGACGCGCTCGGGCTCGTTATCGTGTCCGCACTCGGGACAAACCAGCTTAGTCATCATGGCTGACCGATTTTGGGGGAGTTGCGAGTCGTTGTCGACGTTGCCGGCGCAGGTTTGGTCGGCGAATCCTTGGCCGGCGAAGGTTTGTCGGTGCTCGCAGCCTGAGGCGCTTCTTTCTTGGCCGCTTCCTGGTACGACTTGCTCCGGTAATCCGTACTATAGAAGCCGCTGCCTTTGAAAATAATGCCGGCACCGGTGCCGAGCAGTCGTTTCACTTTACCGCGACCCCAGCGTGCCAGCCGACAAAGTTCTTTCGGACACTCACGAAAGGGCGCCGCGCGCATCGACTGAAATGCTTCAAAATTCTGTCCGCATTTCGTGCAGCGATATTCGTAAGTAGGCATGGCAAAACAAAGCCGCGGCAGTGTGCATGCAGCAAAGCACAATTCAAGCCGCACGGGCGCGCAGGCCACTGAACTGGCGCCGCCGCGGACGTAGATTGTGCGTCTCTTGACTTTGCCCGTTCCGCCGGTACAACGTGCGTCCCCGAATAGTTTTCACGATGTTTCGATTCTTTTGTAAGCACGTTTTGGTTCTCCTTCTATCGGCGACAGTTGTGTTTCTCGTCGGTTGTGCGCAGGACGTTGGTTACTCGGGCGTGACCCAGTACCTCGGCGGGATTTATGGCAACGCGCCGACCGTTGGGGCGCCGCAAGACACAGTCTCCTACTGGGATGGGGACGGAATCGGCGGCAAATCATCAATTAAAATCACTCTGCGGGAGCAGCGCGCCTATTTTTACAAGAGCGGACTGCTGGTCGGCGTGTCCCAACTTTCCACTGGACGCGAAGGACTGAACACGCCGATCGGCCATTTCTCCATTATCCAAAAAGACCTCAAACACGTCTCGACAAAGTACGGCGACTACGTCGATGACGCCGGAAACGTGGTGGTGGAAAACGTCGAGCTCGGCAAGGACCCGAAGCCGCCCGGCACACATTTCAAAGGCGCGCCCATGCCCTACTTCATGCGCATTGTCGATGGAGTAGGACTGCACGCCGGCTATTTGCCAGGCTATCCCGCTTCGCACGGCTGCATCCGTATGCCGGAGTTCATGGCGGAAAATTTCTTCAAATCCGTTTCCACGGGCACGCCGGTCACGATTACTAACTAAGCTGGATCAAGCTTTCCGAGCTCGATGCGGCCCGCAGCACGAAACCGCACCCTTAAAGTCGCCCGCGCAACGGCGATCCATTTTTGAAGGTTCGCCTGCTCTCGGCGAACATTGATCGTGAAAAGATCGGCCGAGTTACTCGAGCGCGTGGTGCGGTCGGAGCCAATCGCCAGAAAGCTCCAACTAATTGTCAGCGCCGAATGGCCAGTAAAGTTCTCGCATGTGAGTGAGCCGGCACAGCCGTTTCTCACCGCCGCGCTCGCATCCAAGATCGACAAAACGATCTGGATTTTGTGCCCGACCATTCATTCACAGGAACTGTTTTACGACAGTTTGCTCAATTGGACGCCGACCGCCCTGTTCCTGCCCGAGACCGAATTGGGGGCAGTGGAGAACGTGTTGCCCGACCCTGAAATCACGGCCGAACGGCTCGCGTTGTTTTCACTGCTTGAGAGCGAACGCAGCTCCAAACTGATCGTCGCGACGCGCGCGAGTCTGCAGCAACCGGCGCCAAAACCCGGCCTGCTGGCGGCTGGCTTCATGCCGCTGCGGCGCGGTACGGCGCAAAGCATGGACGACCTCCTCAACCGACTCGCCAGCGCCGGCTACGAACGGGTGCCACAAGTCACGACGCGCGGCCATTTCGCCGTGCGCGGCGGAATTGTCGATCTTTTCTCCTGGCAGCGCGCATTGCCAGTGCGCGTGGAGTTCTTCGGTGACGCCGTCGAATCGCTGCGCGAATTCGACATCGATACACAAACCTCCGTCCGCGAATTGTCCGCCGCCGATATTTTGCTCGGGGCGCCGGAGGAGCAAACCGGCAAAGTCGCCGATTACGTCGCGGCCGATCACTTTACGATCGACATCGAACCTGAGGCGGATTCATCCGCGCAACTTCAAATCAGCGAAGGCTGGATCGAACAAGGCGTAGAGGATTTCAGCGGCGCGCTTCAGGATTGTGAACTGGGCGAATTTGCAATAGGCGACCTCGCCATAGCCGAAGCCAAACGCGCGCAATTTCTCACTCGGGTCGAGCAATGGCGATCCGCCCAGGCAAAGATCGTCATCTATTTTCAAACCGAAGGCGAGATTGAGCGCTTCCGCGAGCTGCTGGGCGGAGAACGCGCGCTCGCAGATGTCGATCTCGTCGAAGGCATGCTGGCGCGTGGTTTTTGTTTTCCGGCGGCCAACCTGGTCGTCCTTTCGGCCGCCGAGCTATTCGGGCGTTTTGCCGCCCACACGCGGCGGCGATTGCGTCGGGCCGAACGGCACCGCGCGCAAATCGACTTCAGTGAACTGGCCCAAGGCGACCTCGTCGTCCACCTCGAACACGGGGTTGGCAGGTTCTTGGGGTTACGAAAATTCGTTGTCGGTCAGGCGCCCCACCTGCCAGATGCTGACGGAACAAAATTGGCAAGCACAGCGCTTGCCCTGCAAGCGCAACAACAGCCACAGGAAGTTCTTGTGCTCGAGTTCGCCGATCAGGCGAAACTGTATGTGCCGCTCGAGCAGGCCTACCTCGTTTCACGCTACGTTGGGGTCGGCAAGAAATCGCCGCCCCTCAGTTCGTTAGGCGACGCGAAATGGGCGCGTGCGAAGAGAAATGCCGCCGCTTCCGTTTTCGATTACGCCGGTAAAATGCTCACCGTCCAAGCCGAGCGGGAAACTTCTCCCGGGCACGCCTTCGGTCCCGATACGAAGTGGCAAACAGAATTCGAGCGTTCCTTCCCCTTTCGGGAGACGCCCGACCAGCTGAAGGCGATCGTCGAAGCCAAGATCGACATGGAGAAACCGCGGCCGATGGACCGATTGATCTGCGGCGATGTCGGTTTTGGCAAAACTGAAGTGGCGATCCGCGCGGCGTTTAAAGCGGTGATGGACGGCAAACAAGTCGCCGTGCTCGCACCCACGACCGTGCTCGCGCAGCAGCACTTCGAAGTCTTTCGCCAGCGCATGCTCGACTATCCGGTGCGTATTGAGATGCTCAGCCGCTTCCGCACTCAGTCTGAGCAGAACAAAATTCTGCAGCTGTTGCGCGAAGGCGGCGTGGACATCGTGATCGGCACGCACCGGCTCATCTCGGGTGATCTGGTCTTCAGAGATCTTGGGCTGGTTGTAATCGATGAGGAGCAGCGCTTCGGTGTTTTGCACAAGGAGAAGTTCAAAGAGCTGTTCAAACTCGTTGATGTGCTCACGCTCTCGGCCACGCCGATCCCGCGGACGCTCTATCTCTCGCTCGTCGGCGTCAAAGACATGTCAACCATCGAAACGCCGCCGCTGAATCGACTGCCCGTGGAGACGGTCGTCTGCGCGTATGACGAACGGATTATCCGCGACGCGATCAAGCGCGAGCTCGAGCGCCAGGGACAGGTTTTCTTTTTGCACAATCGCGTGCAAACGATCGAGCGTGCGCGCGATCGCATTGTCGATCTTTGTCCGGAAGCGCGCGTCGAAATCGGGCACGGCCAAATGGACGCGGACAAGCTCGAAGCGGTGATGGCGCGGTTCGTCGCTGGAAAAACCGACGTGCTCGTTTGCACCACAATCATCGAGAGCGGTCTGGATATTCCGAATGCCAATACGATCATCATCGACCGCGCCGACCGTTTCGGACTCGCAGATCTGTACCAACTGCGCGGTCGCGTCGGCCGCGCCGAGCACAAAGCGTACGCTTACCTCTTGTTGCCGCGGGAGCTCATGACCGTGGGCGCGGCCCGCAAACGAATCAACGCGATCAAGCAATACAGCTCGTTAGGCGCGGGATTCCGCATTGCCATGCGCGATTTGGAGATCCGCGGCGCGGGCAGCATTCTCGGCACCGCCCAAAGCGGGCATATCATGGCTGTCGGGTTCGAGTTGTATTGCCAGTTGCTCAAGCAAGCGGTCGCGCAGCGGAAAGGCGAAAAACTGCGGCTCCGCTTGGATGTCGATCTTCGCCTCGACTTTGTCGCAACCAATGAAGCCGAGTTCGCTCAGCTCGGACCCGAACGTTGCGTGCCGGCGTTCATCCCGAGCAGCTTTATCGCTGAAACCACCTTGCGGATTCAAGCTTATCGCCATATCGCCGAAATCACCACGCCCGAGCAACTGCAGCGACTGCGGCGGGAGTGGCGTGACCGTTTCGGCGCGTTTCCGAGCGCGGCTGAGAACCTGTTTCTCCTCGCCGAGATAAAGCTCGCCGCGGCGAAGAGCGATATCAGTCGTGTGGAAGTGCGCGAAGACAAGTTGATGCTGACCCGGCGCGGGGATTTTATACTTGTGGCAGGCAAATTCCCTCGTTTAGTTGCGGCGGGACTCGCACAGCGCCTGAGGGAAATTCTGGAGCTGATCAACAAAGTATGAAGCGCCCCCTGAACGGAATTTTCGTCGCGGCTCTGCTCCTCTGGGGCTTTGCGCTGCTGCCGCTTTGTCGCGCGGCGTATGCGGCCGAGGCGGAAGCGGTCGATGGTATCGCCGCGATCGTCAATGGGGACGTCATCACTTACTCGCAGGTGCGCGCCGTCTCCGCGACGCGCGAAAAAGTTTTGCACGCCCAATACACCGGCGACGAGCTCGTCAACCAGATCAAGGAAGTCCGAAAGGCCGCGCTGCAGGATTTGATTGATCGGCAGCTCATCCTGCAGGCATTTAAAAAAGAGAAGTACGAGATTCCCGACCATTTTGTCGACGAACGCATGCACGAAATCATCCGCGAATCGTTCGGCGGTGACCGCAATACGTTTGTCAAAACGCTCGAGGCGCAAAATTACACCCTCGGTGAATTCAAGAAGCTGGAGACGGAGCGGATGATTGTGCAGGCGATGCGGAGCAAGAATGTCAAGCGCAACATGGCCGTCTCACCAACCAAGATCGAAGACTATTACCGCACCCACCGCGACGAATTCACCAGCAAGGAAGAGATCAAATTGCGCATGATCATGATTCCGAGCCGCGCCGATACCGGCAACGCCCCCGCGCAGAAAGCGATGGTCGAAGAAATCCTCGGCAAACTTGCTAGCGGCGCGAGCTTCGAGCGACTGGCACAGATTTATTCGGAGGACAGCACGCGCGAGCTCGGCGGTGACTGGGGCTGGATCGAGCGGAAAACGTTGGCCGTGCCGCTGGAACAATTGGCGTTTAATCTGCCAGTTGGCCGTATCAGTCGCATCATCGACTACAACGGCAACTACTACATTTTAAAAGTCGAAGACAAACGTGGCGGCGAGACCAAGCCACTCGCGCAGGTGCGCGACGAGATCGAAAAAAACCTGACGCAACTCGAAGCGCAGCAGCTTCAGGAAAAATGGCTCGCCAGCCTGCGGTCGAAAGCCTACATCCGCACGTTCTGATC
>DASTDG010000193.1:0-5889 GCA_035710475.1 Chthoniobacterales bacterium
ACTCACCCGCGAGCGTTCCCAGCTGGATCTTACCGACACGAAAGCGGTGAACGACTTGTTTGCAAAAGAAAAACCGAGCGTGGTCGTTCTCGCCGCCGCAAAAGTCGGCGGCATTAAGGCGAACAACGATTTTCCGGTCGAGTTTTTGCTCGAGAATCTGCGCATCCAGAACAACGTCATCCGCGCAGCGCACGATGCGGGCGCGCGCAAGCTTCTGTTTCTGGGGAGCTCATGCATTTATCCCAAGCACGCGCCGCAGCCAATTCCAGAGAGCGCGCTATTGACTGGCCCGCTCGAACCGACCAACGAAGCGTACGCGGTGGCGAAGATCGCGGGCATCAAACTTTGCCAGGCATTTTCGCGCGAGTACGGCGACAACTTTATCTCCGTGATGCCGACGAATCTTTACGGGCCTAATGACAATTTCGATCTCGAAACCTCGCATGTGCTGGCGGCGTTATTGCGTAAGGCACACGAAGCTAAGCAGAGAAAAGAGCGCGAGCTGGTCGTCTGGGGCTCGGGCACACCGCGCCGCGAATTTCTGCATGTGGACGATTGCGCAGCGGCCTGTGTGTTCCTGCTCGAGAATTACGATTCGCCGGAGATCATCAATGTCGGCTGCGGGGAAGACGTTTCGGTTCGCGAGCTCGCTGAATTGATTTGCGATATTGTCGGTTTTGAGGGCGAACTGACGTGGGACATGACGAAACCGGACGGAACACCGCGCAAGCTTCTCGATGTGACAAGGCTGCATAAACTCGGCTGGCGTCACACCATCTCGCTTCGCGACGGCATCGCGCGAACCTATGAGTGGTTCGTGAAAAACGCGGCGCGTTAATTTGATGAAGGAATTGCGCGTTGGCGTCGTCGGCGTTGGACACATTGGCAGCAACCATGCGCGGCTTTACGCCGAAATTCCCAATGCGCAGTTCGCCGCGATCTACGATGTCGATCTTGCGAAGGCGAAGACGATTGGAAAAAAGTACCGCGCCTGCGTCGCGGAATCGCTTGATGAGTTTCTCGAGGCAGTGGACGCAGCTTCGATTGCTACACCGACCAGCACGCATTACGAAATCGCGCGGGCGCTTCTCGCGCGCGGCAAACACTTGCTCATCGAGAAGCCGATCACCGACAACACCGAGCAGGCGACCGAACTTTGCGAGCTGGCATCGCGCAGCGGTCTGATCTTGCAGGTCGGTCATGTCGAGCGCTTCAATCCGGTGTTGAGTGCGCTGGAGCAACGGTTGACTCACGCGCGTTTCATCGAGGCGCACCGGCTCTCGCCTTATCCGGAGCGTAGTACGGACATCGGCGTGGTGCTTGATCTGATGATTCACGATCTCGAAGTCATTTTGCATCTGGTGCGTTCGCCGGTGCAGAACATCGACGCCGTGGGTGTGCCGGTGTTGAGCCGCAGTGAGGACATTGCCAACGCGCGCTTGCGCTTTAAGAACGGTTGCGTCGCGAATATAACGTCGAGTCGCATCAGCCCGGAACGGATGCGCAAAATCCGGGTCTTTCAGGAAGACGCGTACCTTTCGCTCGATTATGAGACACAGAGTGGCGAAATCTATCGACGCGCTGACGGCCACATCACACGCGATAAAGTTGAGATTGCGCGCGAAGAACCGCTGAAAAGCCAGCTCGTCTCCTTCGTCGAATGCGCGAAGACCGGACGACAGCCGCGCGTCTCCGGATTTCAAGCGACGGCCGCGCTGGAATTGGCAGTCGAAATTACGAAGAGAATCGCGGCGAGTGGGTAAGACGCTTTACTTCGTCGCGGGTGAGGCGAGCGCGGATAATCACGGCGCCGACCTAATGAAGGCGGTGCATGCGTTGAATGCCGACGTCACGTTTATCGGCCGCGGTGGACCACACATGCGAGCTGTCGCGGGCCAGGGTTTGGAGAACTGGATCGCGCACGCCGGCGTGCTCGGCTTGTGGGAAGTGTTGAAGCAGTATGGATATTTCCGCGAAAAGTTTCGCGAAACGCTTCGGGAAGTTGAAAAGAGCAGGCCCGACGCCGTGATCCTGATCGACTATCCGGGCTTCAACCTGCGTCTCGCCCGGACTCTGCGCAGACAGCACGTGGCGCGCAAAATCGTTTACTACATCAGCCCGCAAGTCTGGGCGTGGAATCGTAGACGCATCACGAAGATGGCGCGCTGGATCGATCTCATGCTCTGCATCTTCCCGTTTGAAGCCGAGCTCTACAACAAGTCCGGTTTGCGCACGGTCTTTGTCGGTCACCCGATGATCGATCGGCTCCGGGCGCGGAACGTCGATATTCGCCGCGATTCCAACCTGATCGGGCTGTTTCCCGGCAGTCGCGCGCGCGAAGTGCGAAAGATCTTTCCGCTATTGGTCGCGACTGCGCGGGAGCTGCGCCGGGCGAATCCGACTTTGCGCTTCGAAATTTCAGCGGCCTCGACCGATTTGGCCGCGCGAATCCAAAGCGTGTTAGATCGACACCCGCAAGATCGACAATTCTTCGCGATTAAAGTTGCCGACGCGCCGAGCACGATGCAGCGGGCACACGTGGGCATCATCGCATCGGGAAGCGCGACGCTTGAGGCAGCCTATTTTCGACTGCCGTTCGTGCTCGTCTACAAAGTGACGTGGCTGACCTATCTCGCCGCCCGACTGCTCGTGCGCGTGAAGTTTCTCGGCATGCCAAATGTCCTGGCAAACAAAGAAATCGTGCCTGAGTTCATTCAGCACGAGGCGCGAGCGGGCGCGATCGCGCGCGCGGTTCTGCGGCTGATCAATAACGAAGTTGCGCGCGAACGGATGATCTCTGAGTTCAACAGAATCATCGCGAGTCTTGGCGAGGGCGGTGCAAGCGAACGCGCGGCGCGGGCGATTCTCGCCGAAATCCGCTGATGCGTAATTTCTCAGCGGGCGAGCTGTTCCGAAGTAAGCGCACATTCTTCGCGGTCGCCGGGCTCACGGTGCTGCTTTTCTGTGCCGCGAATTTGCCCTGGCAACTGGACGATTACGACCAAGCGAAGCAGGCCTTTACCTCATTTGAGATGATCAAAGAAGGACATTGGCTTTACCAGCACACGCCGAATGGCCGCGTCGCGACGAAGCCGCCGCTGGTTGGCTGGACTTCGGCGGCGCTCTTTGTCGTGACACGATCATGGGGTGCGGCCTGGCGATTGCCATCGCTGCTTGCCGCAATCGCGCTGGCGACGCTTCTGACTCGTGTCGCAACTTCTGCTTACGGGCGCGCCGCCGGCTTGGTCGCCTTCGGGGCGTTTAGCTGGAATCTGTTTACGCCCCGGCTCGCCACTCTGGTCCGAACCGATATGCCGCTCGCCCTAACAGTGTTTCTGATCGGCACGGTGATTTGGGAAAAGATTCGCAACGAGGAGCCGTGCAAGCGCAGCGAACAACTGTCCATCTTCGCATTGTTAACGGCAGCCCTGCTGATTAAAGGGCCGATCGTTTACGCGTTTTTGCTCCCGGGCGTGGCGGCGTTCGCGTACTGTCGCGGCAGCGACCGCGTAGCCAGCGCGTGGTGCGGTTGGCTACCTTGGACCGCTCCGCTCGGCGTATTTCTGGTTTGGCTCGTTGGCGGAATTCGGTCCGAGTCACGATTTTTTGACGAGGTCGTCAGGCGTGAATTTCTGGCGCGTTTCGGCGAAACGATCCATCATCCACAGCCACTTTTGTTTTACCTGCCGCATCTGCTCCATAAATTTTTCCCTTGGAGCGCGTTGATGCTCGCACTCGGCGTTGTCGCTCTTGGTTTACACAGATGGAACCTGCGATCGGCATTCCGCCAAACATCGCCGTCTACGCTGTGGCTGGTTTGCTGGAGTTTGGGTGGACTGATTTTCATGTCGTTCGTTCCTTCAAAACGGGTCGACCGCATTTTTCCAATGGTTCCGCCGCTCTGTTTGTTGCTCGCGTCGCAACTTGCCAGGGTTGGGTCTGAGGACAAAGCGCGCGACCGTGTCTATCGGTGGAGCGCTGCGGCGCTGTTATTGTCGATCTTGTTCGCCGGTGGCTATTCCGTTGCCAAGGTCGTGACCGGTTATCACGAACACCGAGACGCACTCGCTGCGTTTGGACGTGAGATTCGCAATCAGGCGGCTGCAAATCACTGGCGTTACGAAGTCATCAGAGGCAGAGACGAAGCAATTCTGCTTTATCTCGAGAAGACACATTTTGCCGAACCCGCGAAGGCGATCAGACAATGGAACGTTGGGCAGCTGGACGCGTTGGTTATTCCGGACGATCAACTGCCTCAGTTTCTCGCGCGGTTGCGAGATGTCGGCTCGCCGTCAATGCAGTCCGGACGCCGCAAAAACGTCGACCGCCCGAATTACATGTTACTCACGCGCGACTAATTGGCGGCTCGACTTTTCGGCGCCTGATTTTAGTCTCGCGACAATTGCATGGCAGACGAGGAGTTTCCCAAGCGCGCGATTGAAACGCTGTGGGCGCCATGGCGAGTCGATTATTTCGAGAAACAACCGCGCGACCGCAATTTCCTGAGCGCCGCGGCACGAGCGAGCGATGACGCGGCGCATTTGGTCATCACGCGGCGCAAGACCGCATTCCTGATGATGAACCGCTATCCGTACGCGGTCGGCCATTTGATGGCGGTGCCGTATCGCAAAACGGCCGACCTGTCGTCGTTAGGCGAGAACGAAATCATCGAGCTCTGGGAATTGGTCGTGCATGCGCAAAGACTTCTCCGCGTGGCCGCAAAAGCGCAGGGCTTCAACATCGGGCTGAACATCGGTGAATGCGCCGGCGCCGGTGTGGTCGATCATCTCCATCTCCACATCGTGCCGCGTTGGAGCGGTGACACGAATTTTATGCCGATGATTTCCGGGACGCGCGCGATTTCGGAAGGACTGTGCGGTCTCTATGACAAGCTCATCGCAGCCCAGGCGGAGGTCGAAAACTCAAGGCGTCGAACATCGACATGACGACTTGGATCGAACCACCGCCCCCGCAACGAAAGGGGCTCGGCTGCTTTGCCAAAGGCTGCCTGATTCTGCTCGCGTTTGTCATCCTTCTGGGCGCGGCGTTTGCCGCCGGCACGTATTTCGCTGTGCGTTTCTTGCGCGGCCAATATTTTCCGGCGCAGCACATTCAACTGCCGGCGAGTACTGCAACGCCCGAACAACAACAGGTCGTGCGCGCGCGTTGGGATGCGTTTGAAGCCACGGCGCGCGCTCGTCAGCCGGCTCGCATCGAATTGACGGCAGACGATCTCAACGCGCTGATCGCATCGGAGCCGCGGCTTCGCGGCAAGGCGCAGGTGTCCATTGAAGACCATGTCGGCCATTTGCGGGTGAGCGTGCCGCTTGATGCCGTGCCATGGCTACGCGGTCATTACGTCAACGCTGAATGCACGGTGCAATCGGCTGCGGATGGAAATCCGGCGGACGCCCGCGTGAGCAGCATTGTCGTTAACGGTCGGCCGATGGGCGAGGAACTGTTAGGCTGGCAGTGGCGCTCATGGTCGCTGCGCCGTTACATGTCCGATTGGTCGAACGAGCGCAACCTCGACCGCTTCGAGATCACGGCCGGGAAAGTGATTCTGGAAACCAAAGGCGGCTAAAATCTACCTGGTTTCCTGCGGAGGCAGCCGTATCGCAAAGAAGAATGCAGGCGGCACGCCTGCCGCCACAATCACGGGCGATCGATCAAAACGACCTCGCCTTGATATCGCCAGTCATTTGCATCTCGGACCAGACCAGCACGGACAGGATTGTCGCGCACATAGTTCCACTTTTCGCCATAGCTGTCAGCGCTACGTAAAACGTGGTCGAAGAAACCGGGTTGCCAAAGTTTTTGCGTTTTGAGCGCGACCGCGAGCGCGCGTTTCAGCCCGCCAACCCAGGTTGAGAGGACGAAATCCGGACC
>DASTDG010000194.1:0-8114 GCA_035710475.1 Chthoniobacterales bacterium
GTCAAGCTTAAGCGACCTCGCTTTGAAAAAGATTGGCATCTATGGCGGAACGTTTGATCCGATCCATCATGGCCATCTCATTCTCGCCCGCGAAGCCGTAGAAACACTTGGGTTGGACAAGTTGATCTTCGTGCCCGCGCGCGTCTCGCCGGATAAGCAACGCGCACCGTTTGCCAGCCCGGAGACGCGATTGTCGATGTTGCAAGCAGCCATTGCAGGTGAATCGCAGTTTGACGCGAATGATTGCGAGCTGCGGCGGGCGGCGCCTTCATACACCATCGAAACAATCGAGCAGATCCGGCAGCGCGAAGGCGATTGTGAGCTTTATTGTTGCGTTGGCGAAGACAACGTGCCAGCGCTGCCAAACTGGCATCGATTTGATGAACTAAAGAATATGGTGCGCTTTGTCGTTCTCGACCGGAGCGGAACCGAAAGCGTCCATGGCTATCAAGTTGTGCAACGAAAGATCGACATCTCGGCGACCGAAATCCGAAAGCGAGTTGCGTCCCGGCGTTCAATTCGCTATCTCGTACCGCGGGAAGTGGAAGAGATCATTCATCGCCATAATCTCTACCGGGAGGCGTTGCAATAACCGCCGAAGCTTTAGCTCGAGCCTGCGCTGAACTCGCTTCGAACAAAAAAGCCGAGGACATCGTCGTGCTCGATTTGCGCGGGATTTCCACCTTCACGGACTTTTTCGTCATTTGTTCGGCCACGTCCGAGCCGCAATTGAAAGCGATTGCCGGTGAAATCGAAACGCGCCTCAAGGAACGCGATGGCGCGCGGCCCGTCGCGGTCGACGGTTATCCTGCCAGCCACTGGATCGTGCTCGATTACCTGCAAGCCGTCGTTCACATCTTCCATCGCGATAAACGCGAATTTTACAGCTTGGAAGATCTCTGGGGTGATGCGCCGCGAATCGAGTGGGCCGAGCCAGTGGCGGCGCGCTAAACCTGCGCCGGCGCGCTCGGCACAAGCTCCTACAACTATTTCGCCGACGGTGATGCGGCAGGACTCGGGCTGGCCGCGCTCGCCGGTGGCTGAATGCCGACGAGTTCGACATCAAAGATCAGCGTCGAATTCGGCCCAATGTCCGGCCCCATCTGTTGGCTGCCGTAGCCGAGGTTCGCCGGGATAAAAAACTGATACTTTGAGCCGACCTTCATTAACTGCAGTCCCTCCGTCCAGCCCCTGATGACGCGATTGAGCGGAAAGGTGGCTGTTTGGCCGCGCTTGTAGGAACTGTCGAACTCGGTGCCATCAATCAGCGTGCCACGGTAGTTCGCCACCACCGTATCGGTCTCTTTCGGTTGCGGCCCGTTGCCTTCTTTGATCACCTTGTATTGCAAGCCGCTCGGCGTTGTTTTCACGCCGTCTTTCTTTTTGTTTTCGGCCAGAAATCTTTCGCCGTCGGTCTTGTTCTTTTCTCCGGCTGCCTGTTGTTTTTGTGTCATATCCTGTTCGAACGCCGTAAGCGTGGCGCGCACCTGATCAGTTGTGAGCTGCGGTTTGCCGGCCAGCGCGTCCTTCAATCCATTAACCAACGCATCAGTGTTGATCTGGACGTTTTGTTTCTTTAGCGCTTCCTCTTGTTTCTGCAGGTTCAACCCGATCTGGAGGCCAATGCTGTAACTCACCTTGTCCATGTCGATTTTCGCTTCGGGTGATTTTTGTTCCGGTGATTTTTGTTGGCCGAACAAAGGCGCAGCCGTCAAAACTAGAGAAATGAAAACAATGAGGTGCTTCATGAGGCGGGATTGTGCGAATGAATTGCCGATGCGGCTCGCGCCACGGAAAGCTGCACGCTAATGGAGAAAGACAGCACGTCAACTCACGGCAGGGCCAGCCGGCGGCTGTTACTCGGCTTGTGTGTAGCACTTGCCTCGAGTGCTGTCGCTTTACCATCGCTGTCGCGAGACGATGCACTTCGCATTGGAAAGAAAATCTGGCAAAACGAATGCAACGGCACCGTCGCAGGTTTGACGTCGTGGAATGCGGGCGAAGATTTCGCCTCGCTTGGTATCGGCCATTTCATCTGGTACCCGGAAGGAAAACGCGGCCCGTTTGAGGAAAGCTTTCCGCAACTCCTGGCTTTCATGCAGGATCGCGGTGTGGCGGTGCCGCACTGGCTGCGAAGCAGCTGTCCGTGGTCCACCCGATCCGAATTCGAGCGCGCGCAAAGTTCGCCGGAGATGAAAGAACTGCGTGATCTTCTCGCGCGCGCTGTCGATCTACAGGCCGAGTTTCTCGTTTACCGGCTCCAGCACGCGCTGCCGAAGATGCTGGAAGAAAGCGCGCCCGCGAACCGCGCAAACGTGCAGCGGCAATTCGAGCGCGTCGGCAGTTCAGCCGGAGGCTGCTATGCGCTAGTTGATTATGTGAATTTCAAGGGCGAAGGCGTGCTGCACACCGAACGCTATCACGGCCAAGGCTGGGGTTTGCTTCAGGTCCTCGAACAGATGCAGGGCACAAGCGCTGGCGGAAGCGCCGCCGCGGAGTTCTCTCGCGCGGCGGCCGCTATATTAATTCGGCGCGTCAAGAATTCCCCACCCGCGCGCCACGAGTCACGTTGGCTCCCCGGCTGGCTTAAGCGCGTGAAGAGTTACGCGACACCGGGATGAGGCGAATCCTCGCCTTCGCACTCGGGTTCTTCTTTGCGTGGGCGACGTCGATTCACGCCCAAAAATCCACCGCAACACAAATGCGTAAGGCGGCTGAAATGATTGCAAAGCAAGAGCCGATGAAAATCAATCAGGCACTGCTCGCGCAAAGCAAACCTGACGACACCCACCTCATCATCTCGCTTCCCAAACAACGCGCCTACTTGATGTTGAACGATCAACTCGTGATCGACAGCCCAATCTCCTCCGGGAAACGGGGCCACACTTCACCGACCGGGCACTTGCGCGTGCTCGAAAAGGACCCGAACCATCGTTCGAACGTTTACGGCGATTTTGTCGACAGCACCGGGCGCACCGTGCGCGCGGGAGTAAGCGCCCGAATCGACGCGGCGCCAAGCGGAACGCATTTCATCGGTGCGGCAATGAAATGGTTCATGCGCCTGACCGAGGATGGCGTCGGCATGCACGTCGGTCTTTTGCCCGGTTATCCGGCGTCGCATGGCTGCATCCGAATGCCGTCCGACGCGGCAAAATTATTTTACGACCATGTTAAGGTCGGCACGGCAGTCGACGTGGGCGACTACTGATTGATCGACACTAATCTTCTGCGCAACAAATCAAGCGCCGCCTGCGTGGTCAGTTGCTTGAATGTCTCGCGATCACTTGGAAAAAAAAACTTCTTCACGATCGTTTGTTGGTTTGCCGAAGCTAAACCGACGTAAACCGTCCCTGCCGGTTTTTCGGCCGAGCCGCCGCTCGGCCCTGCAATTCCCGTGGTGGACATTGCATAGGTGGATCTTGCACGCGCCCGTGCACCCTCCGTCATCATGCGCGCTACTGGCTCGCTCACTGCGCCGTGCTTCTCCAGTAATTCCGGCTCGACTCGGAGGATGTCGATCTTCGCATCATTTGCGTAAGTCACGTAGCCGGCCAGGAAAACTTCAGATGCGCCACTCACATTCGTGATCCGGTTGGCAAGCAAGCCGCCGGTGCACGATTCCGCAATGGCGAGTGTCTGTTTTCGTTCAGCCAGCAACTTCACCACAACCTCCTCCAGAGTTTCGTTAACTGTCGTGAAGATCGCTTTGCCGAGCTCAGTTCGAATGATTTCGTCGGCGCGTCGAATCGCATCAGGTGTTCCGATGATTCGCACATCCACTTCCCCGGGCCGTGCGCAATAGCCGAGTTCCAGGCCGGGAATCGAGAACACCTGCTCGCCGATCGCTTCTTCTACGGCCGACTCACTTATTCCCGCGATCTTGTACAATCGGCGTTCGTGCGGCGACGCGTCCGCAACAATCGCACACAAGATCGACATCGCGCGATCGCGAAACATCGGCTGAAGCTCCCGCGACGGTCCGGGCAAAACGAAAATATGCGGCGATTGAATCTGCGGATTGATGTTCGCGGGCAAATAAAATCCCGGTGCGCTGCCATTGTCGTTCGCGAGTACTTGCGCGCCGGCGGGCACGTCCGCCTGCCGCGCGACACGTTCAGTCCATTTAAAACCGCGCATCTTGAACCGCTGCTCAAGCGCCGCGAGTAGCTTCGCGCTTCGCTCAAGTTTCAATCCAAGCGACTGCGCGACGACTTCGCAGGTCAGATCGTCGCTGGTCGGCCCAAGACCGCCCGTGATGAACATAATGTCGCTGCGCGAAAACAGATCATTCAGCGCTGTTCGAATCGCCTGAGCATCGTCAGGTACTGCACGTTGTTCGGCAATTCGCAGGCCCAGCGGCAAAATCTCGCGCGCGATGAACCTCAGGTGCGCCTCCTGCACATCGCCGAGTAAAACCTCCGTCCCGGTGTTGAGGAGAGCGACTCTCATTGAGCAGCAAACGTCCAACGCTCAACGCCCAACGTCCAATCCCGAACTCGGACGAGCCACCGAGTTCAACATTCGGCGTTCGATGTTCGGCGTTCGGCCTTTCCGCTGAATTACGCCGCGTCTTTGTCCTGCTTCTTGCGGATGAGCGGGAGTTTTTTGCCTTCCACCACGGCGCGATTGATTGTCACCTCGGCAATGTCTTCGCGACTGGGCACGTCGTACATGATATCGAGCATGATCCGCTCGAGCATCGAACGTAGCGCGCGGGCGCCGGTGCCTTTCGTCACGGCCTGACCGGCCAGCGCGCGTAACGCGTCCTTGGTCACGGTGAGTCGCACCCCTTCCATCGCGAACAGCTTCGTGTACTGCTTCACCATCGCGTTCTTCGTCTCGGTCAAGATCGCCGTCATCTCCTCTTCGGTGAGCGCGTCGAGCGAGCTTACGACCGGCAATCGCCCGATAAATTCCGGAATCATTCCGAAGGCGAGCAAATCTTCCGGTTCGACGTGACGGATCGCTTCTTTCCGCAGGGCGTCTTCGACTTCGAGCGTCGGGCTGCCAAAACCCATCACTTTTTGGCCGATCCGTTTTTGCACGATCTTGTCTAGGCCGATAAACGCGCCGCCGCAGATGAACAGAATCTTCTCAGTGTTGACCTGAATGTATTCCTGATGCGGATGTTTCCGGCCGCCCTGCGGCGGAACGTTGCATGTCACCCCTTCGAGAATTTTCAGCAATGCCTGTTGTACGCCTTCGCCGGAGACATCGCGAGTGATCGAGACGTTATCGGTCTTGCGACCAATCTTGTCGATCTCGTCAATGTAAACAATGCCGATCTCGGCGCGTTTGACGTCGTAATCCGCGTTCTGCAGCAATCGCAGGATGATATTCTCGACGTCTTCGCCAACATAACCCGCTTCCGTCAGCGTTGTGGCATCGGCGATGCAAAATGGAACATCGAGAATTTTTGCCAGTGTCTTCGCGAGCAGTGTTTTGCCAGAACCGGTCGGCCCGATGAGCAGAATATTACTCTTCTCGATTTCAACATCGGCGAGCGGATCGGGCTGAAATGCCGCCGCCGGATCGGCCGGCGGTGTCGTGGTCTGGAGAACGCGCTTGAAATGATTGTGGACCGCGACCGAGAGCGTCTTTTTCGCGATCTCTTGTCCGATCACATACTCATCGAGCGAGCGCCGGATTTCCGCCGGCTTCGGCACACGAATGGTAGATGACTGCCGCCGCGCATCTTCGTTCAGTTCCTTGTCGAGAATGCTTTTGCAGACATTGATGCAACTGTCGCAGATGTAAACGCCCGGCCCGGCGATGAGCTTGCGCACCTCGGCGTGGCTTTTGCCACAGAACGAGCACATGGTGAGGTTAGAGGCGCGCGCCATATTTTGCCTCTCGCAGGAGCAGCTTTTATTCCCCCACTTTGCGCGGTAGCGCAGCCTCGGCTACAGCGGTGGAACGATCGCTGCCGGGCGGAGTAGCGCCGTCCAGAAGTTTAACTTCCTTGCGCGACTTGATTACCTCATCGACCAACCCGTACTCCTTCGCTTCGGCCGCCGACATGTAATAATCGCGGTCGGAATCGGTCCGCACCTGTTCCTCCGATTTGCCCGTGTGCTGCGCAATGATTTTGATCAGGCGCTTCTTTAATTTGAACATGTAATCGACCTGCCGCTCAACGTCGCTCGCCGCGCCCTGCGCGCCGCCCGACACCTGATGGATCATGATGTCCGAATTCGGCAGCGCGAACCGTTTGCCTTTCGTTCCCGCACAGAGCAACACCGCGCCCATGCTCGCCGCCATGCCCAGACAATACGTCGTCACATCGCACGTTAGAAATTGCATCGTATCGTAAATCGCGAGGCCGGCTGTCACGACACCGCCGGGGCAGTTGATGTAGATGTTGATGTCCTTCTTGCCGTCCTCCATTTGCAGGAAGAGCAATTGCGCGATCACCAGGTTGGCGATGTGATCGTCAACCGGCGTGCCGATGAAAACGATCCGGTCCTTCAGTAAACGCGAATAGATGTCGTAACTGCGCTCGCCGCGCCCGGTCTGTTCCACCACCATCGGAATCAGCACCGACTGCGATAAATTCTCGCTCGAATCGCTCATGATTTGTCTTTCGCCACGGTCTCGTCCGCAGCCGGCTGGACGCTAACATTCGTCTTTAGGAAAGCAAGAGTCTTACCGAGCAGGATCTGCTCCGCGAGCGCGTCCAGACCCTCGTGTTCCCCCAGTTCCTTGCGCATTTTATCGACTGAAACATTGTAACGCGCCGCGTCCTGGCGCACGCGAAAATCGACGTCTTCTCGCGTAACCTGGATTTTTTCCCGCTCCGCGATCCGCTGCAGGATGAAATTCGTTTTCAATCGGTGCACCGCGACCGCTCCTGCGCCCTCGACCAGCTCTTTCTCTTTTCCTTTCAGCAGTTCGTCCGGTACGCCGCGCTCACGATTTCGATGCACTAGCTCGTTCAACGCGCGTCGCGTCTCGTTCTGCAAAAGCGGCGGCGGCAAATCGAACGTGGTCTGCTCGTGCAAATACTTAATGATCTGCAATTCCTTTGCGCGCTCGACCTCGTGTTCTTTCTCATGCTCGAGGTCGTGTCGAATCATGTCGCGCAGATCGACAAGCGTTTTGCCGGGCACCAATTTCGCCGCCAGCGCGTCGTCAATCGGCGGCAGCACGCGGTTTTTTATTTCTTTCAACGTCACGGCGTAGTCCGCTTTCTTTCCGGCGAGCTCTGTCACGACAAAATCCGCTGGAAACTCGACCTGCACACTTCGCGTTTCGCCTCGCTCCATGCCGACGAGTTGTTCGCAAAACCGCGGAAGGAAATTCTCGGGCGCGACATGGACCCAGAATTTTCTGCCGCCGTGCAGGTTCTTGCTCGCATTCGGCGCGATCTCTGAAATCGGACGGCCATCGACAACTCCATCAAAGTCGAGCACGGTAAAATCGCCCATCTGCAGTCCGCGGTCCGTGACGTCGACAAAATCGGCTGCTTGCTCGCGCAGACGCTCAACCGCAGCGTCGATCTCGGCCGCCGAAACTTTGGTATCCGGCAGGGACACCGGAATATCCTTGTAATGGGGCAGCTCGAACTCCGGCGCGGTCACAACCGTAGCGCGAAATCGCATCGACTTGTCTTCGCCGAACTGCACGTCCTCGACATTCGACACCGACGCGACCCGCAACTGCTTCTGTGCGATCGCGTCGTGGTAACTTTTCGAGACGAGCTTCTTCGTCACCTCCTCCTGGATTTCCTTGCGAAATCTCTTCTCGATCACCGCGCGTGGCGCTTTACCAGGCCGATACCCGGGTATCTTTGCGAACCGCGCAAAACTGTTCGCGATCGCATCCCACTCCTTCGAGACTTCTTCCGGCGGCAACTCAATCCGCAGCGTCGACACCGAGTTCGGCTGTTTTTCAACCTCGACTTTCATGCGGAAAGCGACGTTAAGCCGCGCACATTTGTAGGGCAACCGCTCCGGTGGCTGTCGTTTCACGGCAGGCAGATGCGCCTCCTACCCATCAAGCGCCAAACGCGCCTTCGCCACCGGCACAAGTCGGCTGCCTCCGCGCAAAGGCGCGCGCAACCTGAACTTGACGGCTTTAAGCCGTCAAGTCTAACGAGTCCGTCACATTGTAGC
>DASTDG010000195.1:0-8050 GCA_035710475.1 Chthoniobacterales bacterium
CCGTGCGCTGTGTCGAGCGCATGCGCGACGTCTTCCGGCCGCACGTGAAAGCCATTGATGTCGTTCAGCCAGCCGTCCCATGTTTCCGCGACCACGGGCAAGCTCCACCAGTAGCCGGTCGTGTCGGCCGCGCCGTGTTGAATGCGCCATCCGATTGTTGCATCACGTGCGACGCCGACGCTGTGCGTATTCGTGATCACAACCGGTCCTTCTAAGAAGCCGCTCTCTTCAACCCAGGCGGTGCCCGTCATTTCGCCATTGCCGTTGAGCGCGAAAACGCCAGCGTAAACTGGATCATTGAGCGACCCGTGACCGCGGGGAAGGATCGCGGTTACCCCGGTGCGTACGGGACCCTCACCGACGACGAGCTTGCCTTGACCGCTGATCAAGGTCGTGTAGCCGACTTCGACGCCTGCGACATCGGTAATCGCGTTGAGCTTGCCGGGCGTACCGTCGAACGGGATGCCGAGATCTCGCGCACGAATGATTTTGTTGCCGATGGTCGATGTTGCAGGTGGTGGTTTCTGCGGCTCGCGCGCGTGTAGGTCGAGCACGAGCAGGAGCACGAACAGGAGCGCGACGGAAGGTGTCGATCTTGTATTGATAGGAAAACTCACGGTGCGGAATCGTTTTCTATTTTCGGGAGCGAAGCAACGCATTTAGATTTGCCGTGTGAGCTACGAAGTCTTCGCGCGCAAATACCGGCCGCAAACCTTCGATGACCTGGTCGGGCAGGAGCATGTCGCGCAGACACTGAAGAACGCCGTCGCGCAAAATCGGCTTGCGCATGCATATCTGTTCGTCGGGCCGCGCGGGATCGGGAAAACTTCGACGGCGCGAATTTTGGCGAAATCGCTCAATTGCATTCACGGCCCAACGGTGACGCCGTGCGGCGTGTGCGACAATTGCCGCGAAATCGCAGCCGGTAACAGCCTCGATGTCATCGAGATTGACGGCGCCAGCAATAACAGCGTCGAAGACGTGCGTGAGCTGCGCGACAACGTGCGTTACGCGCCGGCCAAGGGCCGTTACAAAATCTACCTTATCGACGAGGTGCACATGCTCTCCTCGGCGGCCTTTAATGCGCTGCTTAAAACACTGGAGGAACCGCCGCCGCACGTGAAATTTATTTTCGCCACGACGGAGCCGCAAAGGGTGCTGCCCACAATCCTCAGCCGCTGTCAGCGGTTCGATCTGCACCGCATTCCGGCCAATTTGATCGCGCAACATCTGCAATTCATCGCTACCAAGGAGAAGATCACGCTCGAACCGGCGGCGGCGCACGCCATCGCGCGCGGGGCCGAGGGCGGACTGCGCGATGCGGAGTCGATGCTTGATCAACTGGTCGCATTCTGCGGCGACCCGATCAGCGAGGCCGACGTGCTCAAGGTGTTCGGGTTCACCAGCCAGCAGACGGTCGCAACCTTATCAGACAAAATCCTGCGCTCGGCGACCGCCGACGCGGTGCAATTGCTCCAGGAGCAATGCGAAGCTGGCAAAGACATGATGCGGCTGATGGCTGATCTCATCTCCCACCTGCGCGACCTACTGGTGTTCAAAGTCAAACCGGAAGCGCTCAGCGAAGATGCCGGTCCCGAATTGCAGAGCTCGCTCGGTACGCAGGCGGAGCTGATCGAAACCGATCGGCTGCTCGAGTTAATTGATCAATTCGCCGAAGCCGAAGGACGGATGAAATGGGCACCCAACAAAAAGCTCCACTTCGAGGTAGCGCTGATCAAAGCCATTCAAAGCCTCAGTCAGGTTACGTTGAACGAAGTGATCGAAAACTTGAATGCGTTGCGCGATGGCAAAGCAAACACCGGGGTCGGCGACCCCGGCTACAAATCCGACGCGGCGCGGGTCGCTGAGAAAACCACGGAGACGAGTATCGATGCGGCAAAACTGTGGCAACAGCTCTGCGCGAAAATCCCGGCACGTGGATTTTTGCGGACGCTCGTTGATTCATTGACCGTGATTGGCAATGACGGCCGAAATTTTATCCTGGGTTATCCGTCGGAAGACAAATCATCAATTGAAACGCTTGCGAGCCCGAGCAATCGCAAACAGCTGGAAGACATGCTCCACCAAATCAGCGGGCGCGATTGGACATTAAAGCTCACGCCCAAAGAAGGATTGCCGCCGAAGAAAGCATCGGCCCCGGTTGATGATTACAAACAGGACCCGCTCATCCGTGAAGTGCTCGAGGTGTTCAAAGGCCAAATAAAATCGTGATGAAAGATCGACAATCATGAACCTGAACAAACTGATGAAACAGGCGCAAAAGATGCAAGAGCAGATGGCGCGCACCCAAGCTGAGTTGGAAGATAGAACCATCGAAGTGCAAGCTGGCGGCGGCAAAGTCAAAGTCACTGCCAACGGCGCCGGTGAAGTGCTCGGAATCAAAATCGACAAAGCGATTGTCGATCCAAATGACGTCGAGTTTCTCGAGGAAGTAGTGTTAGCAGGCGTGCAACAAGCGATCGAGCAAGGCAAGGCGCTCGCTCAATCGGAAATGGCCAAAATTGCCGGCGGACTGAGTGAAGCGTAACGTTGGGGCGGCGGCGGCGGTTGGCACAGCGCCTCTAACGCCAAAGGCAGACATCAGAGCAAGACCGAGATCGATTTTTCCCTCGCCAGCGGGTTAGCCGGTTTCTATCGTCGGCTCTTTCGCGCATGATCCAACGCGATTATCTCATTCTTGGCAGCGGGGTTGGGGGGGCGAGCGCTTGCGAGGCCATCCGCCGCTATGACAAGCGCGGCAGCGTCACCCTGGTGGGAGCGGAAGTTTTTCATCCCTACAAACGCTGGATACTGTCGAAGAATTTTCTGCGCGAAAAGACTGCACCGCTAAAAAGCCTGCCGCTGTTCGAGCCTGCCTGGTACACCTCGCACAAGATCGAGACCCGCTTCGGCACCGTCGTTACGCAGCTTAACATCGATCGGCGGCTCGCCGTCCTAGCAAATGGCGAAACGATCGAGTTCAACAAAGCTTGCCTCGCGATGGGCAGTCGCCCAGTACGGCCACTGGTCGCCGGCACAAGCCTCGGCAATGTGATATACCTGCGCACCGTACGTGATGCGCTGGCGTTGCGCGAAATGGCCGGCGTGGAGAAAACGGTCATGGTCGTGGGCGGCGGGCTGCTCGCGTGCGAAGTGGCGGCAAGCCTGCGCCAGCTCAAACTCAAGGTCGGTATAATGCACCGGAGCGGGTACCTGCTCAACCGTTACATCGACCCGAACACCGGTGCGTGGTTAACCGATTACTTCGCAAAGCACGGCATCACGATGTTGATGGGTGAAAGCCTGAATGGTTTCGAAGGCAAAACGGTCTTGCGCAACATCCAAACAAAGAGCGGCAACCGCGTGCCAGCCGGGTTAGCCGTGCTCTGCTATGGTGCAGAGCCGAATCTCGATCTGGTACGCAACACGCCGTTGGCCGGGCCACATGGATCGCCGGTATCCGATTCGCTCGAGACAGAAGAAAAAGGTATCTATGCCGTCGGTGACCTGGCATTTTACCCCGACCGGCTCATGGGGGGGATGCGCCGCCAGACGCATTGGGAGAACGCGCGCGAGCAGGGCCTGGTGGCCGGCGCGAACATGACCGGGAAAAAGCGCCTTCGTTACGAGCAGATTCCTTATTTCTGGACAGAGATTTTTGATTTGCGGCTCGATTTCGTCGGCGATTTCAGCATTCAGCCGACGCGGATCGAGATGAGCGGGACGCAGGCGAAGAAAAAGTTTATTGCGCAGTACTATCAAGCCGACAAACTCCGCGGAATTTTGCTTTGTCAGCAGTCGCCGCGTGAAGTTGACTCGGCCAAGACGCAACTGCGCCGGGCCGTTTCAAAATAGCGACTGGAGCAGGTGCGCCGTGGGCGCGCAGTGATCGGACGCGATCTCGTGTCCCGATCGTGTTACTCAAACTCAGCCGGAATTTCGAGTGAGCGATTGCTAACCCGGACTAGTTTCCAATCCCATGGCTTCGTCGATACGCGGCGCCATTCCAGCTCGAACGGCGTCGCGAGCGAGTTAACGCGCGACTTTATCTCGGCGGTAATTTCACCCTGCTCGCCTTCCACAGTTACTTTGCCCGTCCAAACGGCACGACAACGCTGGGTTAGGACCCACGCGTCTGATGCGGTGATGCGGATGGACCTGACGTAACGCAACACTTCACGCGTCCGTTCGAGCAGACGCGCGTGATCGTCACCCCATTGATCCGTGAACTCGGGAGCGATGAACTCGGCCACACGCGACCAGTTCCTTTTCTCCACCGCTTCGAAGAGGTGCTGCGTGTGACGCCGCACCTGACGTTGAGGCTGCCACAGCCAGAGCAAATACATTCCGAGCACTAACGCAAAACCCAAGCCGGCATAGAATCCGGCACGCAATGAAGGAAGTACGAGCGTCACGAGAGAAGGCGTTCTGCCAAACGAATAGCATCGAACGGGGCGTGAACTTTGGCGTCGTTGTCGAAATAGACAAAGACGTCGCGGTCCGAGACGGAATGGCGATTGTCGATCCTACGTGGCGCAATCAGCGCTGCGTCGTGCGGTTGTTTGCCTGCACACCAATAGCGGATCCGATTAACCCACCAATCAAGCGCCGCCTCACTGTAACCGCTGACGTAAAGCTGTTCCGCGCCATGCAGACGTATGTAAACGAGATCGGCCGTGAGATCTTCTGCATACGGCCATTTCCCAGCGCTGTCGGCGAAGACAAAGGCGATGTTGTGATTGCGCAGCAACGCGAAAAATTCCGGCGTGAGAAAACTCGGATGCCGGACTTCGATCGCATAGCGGAGCGGCCGTGAGACGTCGATGTTAAGAAAGGCGCGCGCTTTTAGTTTCTGGTCATGTTTCCTGCCGAGCTTCGCCGCATCGTGGGTGTTCCGCGGCAGGAGCATAAAGAACTCCTCGAGGCGTTCTTTGTTCCAGCCGAAATTCGGCGGCAATTGCCAGAGGATGGGCCCAAGCTTTTCACCGAGCGCGAGTACGCCGGAAGCAAAAAAGTTGGCCAGCGGTGTTTCAATGTCGCGCAGCGTTTTCATGTGCGTGATGAAGCGCGCGCCTTTGACGCTGAAGAGGAAATCCGGCGGAGTTGCTTCGTACCAGCGACGGTAGCTGGACGGAAGCTGGAGGGAATAGAATGAGCCGTTGATCTCGACGGAATTGAACGCCTTGGCCGCAAACTCGAGCTCGCGCCGCTGCGGCAGATCCTTCGGATAAAATTTTCCGCGCCAGCCGGCGTAACGCCATCCGGAGATGCCGATCCGCAGCTCACGTGGCAGAGACGGTCGGCTGGTGGTGGCTAAACGAGCTCGAGCTTGAGCGCGCGCTTTGGAATGAGATCGAGCTCGGTGCATAACTCCGCGAATCTTTGCAGACCGCGCTTCTCCCTGTCCCCAAAGCTGAATCGCAGGTTATCGCGATAATAGCGGCGACAAAACGCGCGATCGAATTTCTTCTCCTGTGCGAGCAACTCATCGAGGGTCGCGAGGTTCTCATCACGAAGCGCGCGTAACTCATCAGCGATTGCATTCGCGTCGCCGACTTCTGGCCGGATGAGCCAGAGGGCGTAGACAAATGGAAGATCGACAATGCCCTTCCATTGCGCGCCCAAATCCCAATAGTGAAATTCCGTGCCGTGCTGCTGACGGAACTCGATCGCTTGATCGCCAATGAGCAGACGACCACTTCGTGAGGAGGTCGAGCTTGCAACGAGCCGCGGAGTCAGACTCAGCTCCGCGAGCAAGCAGCGCAGCAAGTTAACGGACGTTTCCGCGGCTGGGTCGAGCTCGATTTGCTCCACCTTCGAAATGTCTCCGCGATGCGCCACGATCACGCTGTACACCGGACCGTCTGAAGAAAGAGAAACGCAATCGACGATTCGGTAGATCGGATTCCGCAAAAACTCAAAACTTGAGACAAGTGCAAGATCGATATCTCCGCGGGCGAGCCGCCGGCACAAGGCCGAGGGATGATCGAACTCGACGTGACCGTGCCAGCCCTGAATGAGCGGGCGCGCGTTGAGATATTTGACGCAGCCGACGCGCAGCGAGTTCAAGTGATCGGCGATCAGGGATCAGCACTTCAGTTCACCGACCACTGATTACTGGTCACTTTGATTTCAGGCGCAGGCGAGCTCCGCTTCAGTGCGCCGAGCTACCGCGGTGGATCTTTTCTGGGCGGGCGCGATATGGCGGTAGTGGCTGTCACGCTGGACCGGTATGCGGCCGGCTTCCCGGATAGCATGTTCGAGTGCGGCAGCAGTTTGTTGTTGTGGCGTTGTCGCGCCAGCCATATGGAAGATTTTTTCTTCCATAATGGTGCCGTGCAGGTCATCGACGCCGTAGCTCAGCGAGATCTGCGCGAGCGGCAGGCCCATGCTGACCCAGTAAGCAGTGAGGTGCTCGATATTGTCGAGGTATACGCGGCTGACGGCGAGATTGCGCAGTTGCTCAATGGCTGAGGCCGGTTTGATGTGCGCGAGCACGGTCGTCTGCGGTTCAAAGGCAAACGGGACGAAGCCGGTGAAGCCTCCGGTTTCGTCTTGGAGCTCCCGCAGTTGCCGCAAATGATCGACGCGGTGGGCGAGTGTCTCGATGTGCCCGTAAAGCATCGTGCATGTGCTGCGGCCGCCCATCTTGTGCCAAATGCGATGGACATCGAGCCACTGGGCTGCGGTTTCCTTGCCGCGGCAAATCTCGTCCCGCACGACCGGATCGAAGATCTCGGCACCGCCGCCGGTCATCGAGCCGAGGCCCGCTTCGCGCAGGAGCTCCAGTGTTTCGCGGATGGAGGTCCGAAAAATCCGTTGTGCAAGATGGCGAACTTCGATGGCGGTGAACGCCTTGATGTGCAAGTCGGGATCGAGCGCGCGCAATTCGCGCAGCAGGCGCAGATACCAATCTTTCTTTAAGGTCGGATGCAGACCACCGACCATGTGCACTTCGGTGATGCCGAACTCGAGCGCTTCGCGCACGGCGCCGACGATATCTTCGATAGCGCGCTCGAACGCATGCCGATCGCGCTTCTTCGCCGCGAAGGCGCAGAACTGGCACGACAAGACGCAAATGTTCGAGTAGTTGATGTAGCGGTTGAGGATGTAGGTGGCGTGGTTGCCGTTTTTCCGCTCGCGCATCGCGTTGGCGATCATCGCGACGGCATTCAAATTATCCGATTCGTAAAGTGTAAGCGCGTCTGCTTCGGAGATGCGCTGGCCGGTGTCCACCTTCTCGGCAATGCGCTTGAGCTCCCTTGGAATAAGCAGCTGATTCATCCGGGCGACGCTATACTGGCAAAAGGATGCACACGGCCATTCCCGGTTGCAACCAAACAATCACTCGACACAAACGGCGGCGTAAATTCGCGAACGTGACGTTCTTCAGCTAAGATACCGGCGCACTTTGTGACTCGTCGCATCTCTCCGCCACGTCTGTCACTGCAGCCGCGCGCATGGATTTAGAACGGCCGGGCGAAGTGGAAGACCAGGACAAGGAGGACGTGCGCCTGATGGAGCTGGTTGGGCAGGGCGAGATGGCCGCGTTCGAACAACTAATCGAGCGCCACCAGGCGTTGGTCGCGGGGACGGTGGCACGGATGCTCGGCAGTAACTCCGATGTCGAAGACATCGCGCAACAGGTTTTTATTCGGGTTTGGAAAAGCGCCGCCCGCTACACACACCGCGCAAAATTCACCACCTGGCTGCTGAAGATTACACGCAACCTCGTCTTCAACGAGCTGCGGCGGATTAAACGCCGCGCCCAGGTGCCGCTCCAGCCGGACGCCGAAACCGAGGAGATAGGGCTCAACGACCAGAGCAGTGCGGCGCCGGACGCGACGCTGTTGGAGCACGAGCTCCAGCAGGCAATTGAGGAGGCGATCATGCAACTACCGGAGACGCAACGCATGGCCCTGGTGTTGCGGCGCTATGAGCAACTGAGCTACGACGAAATCGCGGAGGTTCTCGAGCTGAGCGTGCCGGCCGTGAAAAGCCTGCTTTTTCGCGCGCGCACCGAATTGCGCGAGCGCCTGAGCAAATATTT
>DASTDG010000196.1:0-6093 GCA_035710475.1 Chthoniobacterales bacterium
ACCACAACGGCTCGATCAAAGTCGAGAGCACTCCGGGCAAAGGCACCACCTTCACCATTCGTCTGCCGCTTGCGCAATAGTTGAGACGCGCCGTCGCGGCCACTGTTTCTCAGCGTGAGGATCGAGGTGACGGGACATTGGATGTAGAACGTTGGGCGCCTGCCGCGCCGTAGCCTTGCGAAGGCGGGTTGAACGTTCGGTGTTTGCTTTGGCAAGCCACTTTCACTGCTCAACTGCTGCGCCTTTCTCTCACCGGCGCCGTGCGCTTGCCGAGCCGTAGCTTAGCGAAGGCTGGTCCGCCTCTCCCTCAGGGAGAGGATTGAGGTGAGGGCAGTCATTGATCGCTCCACTTTCACTTGTCAGCGTTAGCGGCTTCGCTTCGTTGGCTGCGTGCCTTCGCCGTATCAAGTCGCTCCGGTTTTTTTAATCCGAGTTGCCGGCGTACCCTTCGAACACGTTGAGCGACTGGCGACTCCGGCCACGTGTGACGCTGCGCGGGACTTGATCGCTGGGCAAAAAGACATTGCCGCGGCCGGAATGCGGTTGCAGCAAACGCTTGATCACGAGCTGACCACTACGCGCGTCGCGCTTCTCGAATCAGCGCGCGCAGTTCTACCACGCTATCTCATCTTCGGGGCCGAACACGTTCGTGAACTCGTCTCGAAACTCTTGGCGATGGAGAATATAAGCATTGAGACGCTGCCGCGGCGCAAGAAGAGTTTGCGCGCGCGCGAGCGGCACTTGCTGTTGTTTCTCCAGCGCATTTGCGCCAAGAACGACACTCTGAGCGAATTTGGGCCCGCGAGTTGGGGAAAAATCGTCAATGCCGTTGCCTCCCTTTCCCTAGCGCCGGGTTCCGGAGTATCGATGCGAGAATCTTTTCTCGAACGTTGGACCGCGCACGGAATCGCCTTGGCCATGAACGCGGACCCGGCCGTCCGCCCTGAACTTTCGCCACGCGTTCATCCAAATGGTCGCGTTGAAGACGGTCACTTTGTTTTCACCGACGCGGGCGAACGGGTGCGGCTCAACTCTGACACACTTGAGATTCTTGACCGTTGCGATGGTCGTACCCAAGCGCATTCGTTAGGTTTCGAACTGGGAATCTTTGTCCGATTGGCCGACCAAAAACTCATTCGCTGGGAGGTGGAAGTCCCGGCGCTGGAGCCACACGCGTTCGATGTTCTCGTGGCGGACGTGAAGCGCTGGCGGGATGGAGCACTTCGCGCCCGTTGGCTCAACCTCCTTGAGCCGATCGCCGCTTTGCCGGCGAAGTTCATTCACACAACAGACACCGTGCAGCGAATGGAAATCATGGATCAAGCGCGACAACGTTTGCAAACGCTCGGTTCTGAGCGCGCGACCTCGGATCGGTCGCTCTACTCGGCCATCAATCCGATCGGGGAAGAATGTTTTCGCGATTGCGGGTTCGAGATTGCCCCAGAGTTGATCAACGAAGTCGCGACTGACGCCGCGCCGTGGATTGATCTCTGGCGTGACAACTACGCGTTCGTCGCCAGCCGCATCGCCGCCGGTTTACGTGGCGTGCTCGAGAAAATGTCGCTTAAGCAAAACGCGGCGGTGCCGTTCCCGGCATTTCTGCGCGCCTGCGAAGAAGCGAATCTGTCATTGACCGGGCCAGGGCTAGTCACACTCGGACATATCGCGTTTCAGGAAGTGAAAGCTGCGTTCCGCTCCCGAATGAAACCGCACGCCGCCAAACCAGAGTACGAACTCACGCCTGCCGATTGCCATTTCATCCGCGACAGCTTCAAATACGAACCGTTCGACGAATACACATATCCATCGGCGGACTTGCAGCTGGCGGCGGAATCAGTCGAGGCCGTCGGGCGCGGCGAATATCAATGGATTCTGGCCGAACTGCATCCGCCCGTCGCGCTGCTGCATCATGGATTTTACTGGTGCTGTCCGGATAAAGAGCAATTGTCCGAGTCTCTGGCTGCGACGACGTTCGGCCGTCCGCACCTGCATTTCGGCCTCTATGTCGCCGATTTCACCGCCACGACCGCCGTGCACCTGTTCGACGCCCCCCCGGGCTCATGCAACTTCGTCGCGCCGCAGCGTGGCAACCCCGTCTGGCCAACCGTTCGCCCAGCCGACGCTGAGGTCTACGTCGATGAAACAAGCGGCGACGTTTGCGTTCGGAAACTCGGCAGCCGGGAATACCTCGGCTCACTCGCACGCGGCTGGATCATTCCGCTCGGCTTTCATCCGTTCCAATTCGGGATGGAGCCGCAGATGCCGCGCTTGCGCTGCGGGAAAGTGATCGTGCAGCGCCGCGCATGGGTGATCCGACAGGATGAATTCGGCGCCGGTAACTACACGGGCGTGTCACGCGATCTGATTCTCGCTGTCGAGCGCTTGCGCGCCGAGCGCGACCTGCCGCAGTTCGTTTATATCCGGCCAACCGAGCAAGCACTCCGCCGCAGCGGCGCCGAAGGCCGCGACAAAGATACCAAGCCCGTATTTGTGGATCTTGAGAGCTACTTGTTCATGGAAATTTTCCACCGCTGGCTCAGCAAATCGGGCGAGCTCGAGGTCACGGAAATGTTGCCGGCCCCGCATCAGCTGCTCTGGCGCGAGCCGGATGGACGCCGCACATTTGAGCTGCGCACGTTGATCATCCCGTCGCGATGAAAATTGTCGCGATCGCCAATCAAAAGGGCGGGGTGGGCAAGACGACGACGGCGGTGAACCTGGGCTGGGCGCTCGCCGAGCAGGGACAGCGCATGTTGATTGTCGATCTTGATCCACAGGCAAACGCGACCAGCGCCCTTGGTCTCGCGGAACTGCAGGGCGAGAGTCTGTACGAAGCGCTGCTCGGTGGCGCGTCCGTCGCCGACAAAATCGTTCCGACACGCCTCGAACGACTCTTCGTCATACCTGCCGACCTCGACCTCGCCGGCGCCGAAGTCGAAATCGCCAGAATGGACAATCACGTGACCCGTCTAGCCGAGACATTGTCGATCTTGCGCTCCGACCAGACGTTCGACTTGATCTTTCTCGATTGCCCGCCGTCCCTTGGCATTTTGATGACGAACGCGCTCGCCGCCGCCGATGAAATCCTGACGCCGATCCAGTGCGAATATTTCGCGCTGGAAGGTTTGGTGAAAATCGTGCGCGTGGTCGAGCAGGTGCGTGATTCCGGCGCGAATGATCACATCGAGATCGGCGGAATCGTTATGACAATGTACGACAGCCGCACCAACTTGAGCGGACAGGTCGTGGCGGAAGTCCGCCAGCACTTCAGTGAGCGGGTTTACGAAACGGTGATCCCGCGCACCGTGCGGCTCAGCGAAGCGCCGAGTTTTGGAAAATCGGTGCTCGAATACGATCCCCGCGGCGCCGGCGCGGACGCGTATCGCCGACTCGCACGCGAGTTCATGCAGCGGCATGCAGCGCCAGCCACTGCTCCCGCTCAATTGCAAACACCAGCGTGGGAAAGCCTCGAAAAATGATCTCCTTCTCCACGGTCATGCCATTTTTTTCCGCAACGCGGCGCGAAGCAGTGTTCTCCGGATGCACGAGCGAAATGACGCGCGCCAGTTTTAAATCGCGGAAAGCATGATCGCGCACAGCGCGCGCCGCCTCTGTTATGAGGCCGCGGTTCCAGTGGTGCGGATGCAAACGATACCCAATCTCGACATCGTCGGTGACCTCCGGCGGATGATGAAAGAAACCGCAGTAACCAAGCAGCGGGCGCTCAGGTTTGAGCTCCAGCGCGAGCAACGAAGGCAAGCCGGCGCGCTCCCAGCCGATGATTTTGTCCAGGAACGCGGCCGTTTGCTCGCGCGTATAGACGCCTGACGAGAAGCGCATGAAATCAGGATTTGCGAACAGCTCCGCCAAGCCGTTGATGTCATCCTCACGAAACGGACGCAGTACTAGGCGCTCGGTTTCCAACATCGACATCTCGTCGCGCGCAGCGTTTTGCCGTTTTTCTGGAGACGAACCGTGCGCGAACTTCGTATAGTAGAACGCACCATGGAAAGCAGGAACAAGGAAAAGTGGCAACCGGCACCGGTGCCGGAGACATCGAGCTTGTCCGCGCTACGCGGAGCCGCGCGGAGCTGCACCGCCTGTCATCTTTACGAGCGCGCAACACAGACCGTGTTCGGCGAAGGCCCGAAGCGCGCTCCGATCATGCTGGTCGGCGAACAGCCGGGCGATTATGAAGATGTCGCCGGCAAACCGTTTGTCGGTCCCGCAGGAAAAATTCTGGATCGCGCCTTGGCCGAAGCCGGTATTAAGCGCGACGAAGTTTACGTCACCAATGCGGTCAAACATTTCAAATGGGAGCCGCGTGGCAAACGTCGTATCCACCAAAAGCCGAACTCGCGCGAGATCGCGGCGTGCCGCCCGTGGATGGAAGCGGAGATGCGGCTTGTGAAACCGAAGCTCGTTGTATGTTTGGGATCAACGGCCAGCCAGGCGTTTTTCGGCTCATCGTTTCGTGTCACGCGCGAGCGCGGTAAAGTTTTGTCCTCAAAACTCGCACCAAGAGTGGTGGCGACCGTGCATCCATCATCATTGTTACGTCAGCCTGATGAAGTGTCACGCGACCGCGAGTACGCGCGTTTTGTTGTCGATCTTAAGGCGGCGCTGAAAGCCGCTGGCCAATCGTAAAATTCCGGTACTGCCGTTGTCGCCACCCGCCTGTGGCCGCTCCGACGCGCACGAGGAAACGGTGCACAGCGCTACAGTATCCATGGATTGAAACTACTGTTTTGGTGGAGTGGTGAACTTAGGCGACAGGGTCGGTGAGGGTGGCGGCGATTTCGGCTTTGCCATCGGCCCGAGCTTGATGTTTTTCGCCTCGAGCGTGCCGTCGCTGTATTTCCAATATGAGCCACTTGCTTCCTGATTCGCGGTGATGTCTCTGATCGTCGCGCCAGCTGACCCTTTGGTGATTAACGTTTTGTCCGTTACCTTGAAGACGCGGGATGTTTTTTTGCTCGTAATGGTGAACGTCTTCGCGTCCTTATCGACCGCCGAAATCATCCCGTGAAACGGCAGCGGCCGGGTGGCTTTCGCCGATGAGAATGCCGCACCCCCCGCCGAAGCACTGACTGTCGGCGAAACCGAAGGTGAAGCGGATTTCCGCGGAGTCGTCTGTGCGGTCAGTGACAAACAAAAGAACAGAATCGCGAGAATAATCGCACTTAAGATCGAGATTTTGTTTTTCATGGCGCGATTCGGTTCGCTTGAGGACGTGACCAGTCCCGCTGGATGGGACGAAACGATCGCCGCTTCTGTTCAACTACGGCGCGACGGGCTACTCTCTGCTACCGCTGCGAGCGAAGACTGGTACACGTATGTAAACGTAGGCACGAACTGGCATGCCGAGTCGTAGCTCGCTGCGTTCATATGGCGAGCCTAAAGATGTCCGCCTTCGCCCAGGCAACGGCGCGACAGTCTGCGCTCTCCGCTACCGCTGCGAGCGAAGACTGGAGGTAAGGGGATTACGCTCCCGCTGGCGGATCCAATAATATGAAACATCAGAGATGCTTTTTTACGAATGCGCGTCCGGATGCCGATTTCAAATAACGCTCAAAGTCTTTAGCTCGCAGATTGTCGGAAAAAGCGACATAGGTTTTGATTCGCCATGGTTTCCATTTGGAGGTGTGCGCTATCTCACCTGTGTTATGGCGTACAAATCGGTTGCGGAGATCACGCGTGCAGCCGACGTAAAAGCGCTCGGGATGTGTCTTGCTTTGCAGAATGTAGACGTATGTAAACGTTGGCACGAACTGGCATGCCGAGTCGTAGCTCGCTGCGTTAATATGGCGAGCCTAAAGATGTCCGCCTTCGCCCAGGCTACGGCGCGACAGTCTGCGATCTCCGCTACCGCGGCGAGCGAAGACTGGAGGTAAGGGGATTCGAACCCCTGGCCTTCTCATTGCGAACGAGACGCTCTACCAGCTGAGCTATACCCCCGAAATCTTTGAAAAGCCGACGTTTAACGTGCAGAATTTGGTCTGCATTTCAACTGAAGCCCCACCCGTTTTGCCCCCCTGATGATTTTCGGAGAGCTCACTTCTGTCCAAGCAACGATGACATGGATTTTGCTTC
>DASTDG010000197.1:0-2048 GCA_035710475.1 Chthoniobacterales bacterium
CGTCGATCTGCGAAACACCGGGCAAGCGATATTCGACCGGCTCCTCAATCGTGATGATCCGCCGCTGGACCGAATTAATCGTCGAGAGAAAACAGTAAAGCGACGTCGATTTTCCGCAGCCGGTCGGGCCGGTGAGGAGAATGATCCCGTTCGGTTGCGCGAGCAGGTGACGAATGATTTTCTCCTGCTTGTCGCTCAGGTCGAGCCGCTCAAAACCAAATTGCTGGTCGGTGCGGCTGAGCAAACGCAAGCTTATCGATTCGCCGTTTACCGTTGGAATCGTCGAGACGCGGACGTCGATTTCCTGGTTGTTAGCGTGCAGATTCATGCGCCCATCCTGGGGCAGACGCCGCTCGGCGATGTCCATGTGCGCCATGACCTTGAGCCGCGAAATAATGGCCGATTGCAACAGGCGCAACTGCGGCGGCACGGCCACTTCATGCAAAATGCCGTCAATGCGATAGCGAATACGGAGGTCATTCTCGAGCGGCTCCACGTGGATGTCGGTGGCGCGCTCGGCGATGGCTTCGCGGATGATCTGATTGACGAATTTGACGACCGACGCTTCGGGATCGTCCGCGCTCAAATCCGTCGCGGTTTCGCCGTCCTGCAAAATTTCGAACGTGCGATTCGTCTTTAAGATTTCGTCGAACGTCTCGGCACCAACCCCATAAAGACCTTTGATGGCCCGCAAAAGCTGCCCGCGCGGGACCAGCACCCATTCGACCGGTTTCTTCAGCAATTGCGAGACGAGCTGCCGCCCGATCGTGTTGAAAAGATCATAGGTCGCGAGCACGACCAAGTTGTCCTTCACCTCGATGGGCAGGATGTGGTGTTGGAAAACGAACCGGCTCGGCAAGATCGACAACGTCTCCCGGTTGATCTTTTTCGAATCAATCGATTGCACCGGCACTTTGAAGAACTCGCCGATGGCGGTGAGAAACCTGGTCTCGTCCACTTTGCCCGAATCGAGCACCTGTGCGACCCACGAGCCGCCGTTGAGATTTTGCGCGAGCTGTGACGCTTCCTCGCGGGAGGAGACACCGCTGGCGAGTAAAAGATCGACAACTGATTGGCTGACGGGCGAGTTCATTTCAAAGTTGCGTACTTAATATAGTAGGCGGGTTTTCAATTCGAGCGAGGAGTTAAGACGACCAATGCCGCAAGGAGAAAGACGAGCGCGGCCGAGAACAGGCAGTAGCGGCAAAACGCGTGCAACAGGAACGCCTGCACGTAGAGCAGCCAAAGGGTGACCAAAAACATCGCGGCCACGGTAATGCTGAGCAATGTGCGTGCGCGCCGGTAGCCGAAACCCGCAAAGGTGGCGAAAGCGAATGCAGCGAAATACGCCAGACAACCAAACGCCGCCACCGGCACTCCGGCAACACGCGCGTACGGGCTGGCGAGCACACGCGAGCAATCCGCCGAGCCGCCGCAAACGAGCGTCTCGCCGGTCAGCGCCTGCACCGTCAGGTACGTCGCGTCGGCGAGGCCAGCCAAGGCGATAATGGCAGCGAGAATGAAAAGGATGGCCGAAAACCGCCGTAGCTTCGTTTCGCTGCTGGGCTTCATCGATTCGACACGAACGGCGTGCAAGGTTCGACGGAAGAAGTGGGTCGTCAACTAATGGCTGCGTGTGGCGAGCGGCTACGATGCAGCTGCCGAAACGACGACTCGGTCGTATTCAGCGCATCCCGCTATCGCATTGCCACGACACACTTGTCATTTTGCTGGATATGACATCTACCTCGAATGCTCCGAAGCGGCCAATGCGGGGTTGGCTGTCCTTCAGCGAAACGGTGTAGTGGCCGGGCGGCAGCAGAACACAGAATTGGCCGTGCGCATCGGTGGTGAAAGTCCTGACGGGGCTGGCTGCGCCTTGAACAAGAAACGTGGTATTCGCAAGTGGACGCGAATTTGGCACACCCAAGCGCGCCGGCCCAGGAGATGCCGGGCTTACAGTGATCGTTCCTTCAACGCCCGACTCCGACCCGCCTTGTAATTGCGCTTCCATCATACAAGCCGATGTCGCGGTAAATGCGAGCAAG
>DASTDG010000198.1:0-13823 GCA_035710475.1 Chthoniobacterales bacterium
CTCGACGTGCGGCAGTTCGAGCGCGCGGTTTACCCAACCGCCGCAGCACCATTTCGGCGGGCGAATGTCCCAGTCGGGATGATTATCGAAGGACACGAGCACAACTCGCGGTCTAACACGCCGCAGCCAAAGCGCCGTCAGATAATGAAAATCGCCGGAACCATAGATCAGAAACGGCGCAACCTGATCTTTGATCTCGGCATAAAACTCTTCGACCAGGCGCCGAGGCGCGGAAAAGCGCAAGCGCGGCCCCCATGCCTGGGCATCGAGCGCCGGCAGACCTAACGGTTCATCCAGCCAGGCGTCATCAAGATTCACATGTACGGCCGGCACTGGCACGGGTCATTGTCGATCTCGTGCGCGCAGTTTCAAAGTTGCGCGCGAATTTAAGGTGACCCCGTGGAAAAGACAGAAAAACAAGAGCTTAAAGAACACGAAATCGAGCGCGATTTTTTTTGTGTGATCCGGGATGCTTTCCGGGTTTTCGCCCAGCGCGCGTCCATTCTCGTCGGCACGCCATGGGTCTTCGCGCTTGCCATTCTCGTCATCGTGATCTGGGGGATCACGGGCCCGAAGTTCCATTACTCCGACACGTGGCAACTCATCATTAATACAGGCACCACGATCGTTACCTTCCTGATGGTTTTCGTAATTCAGAACACGCAAAATCGCGACGCTAAAGCCATTCACCTAAAGCTGGACGAGCTCATTCGGGCGATAAAAGGCGCGCGCAATAAACTTGTCGATCTTGAGGAACTTTCGGACGACGAATTAAAAAAGCTCGAACAAGAATTTCAGCGGCTGCGCAAAAAGTCAGCCGAGACCGACACCCGAGTGGCCAAGGTCGAGACGCAACAGAGGAACTCGCGCTAGGTTGGGTTCGCCTCAGCGCGCGCCTGGCCGGTTCGCACGAACACTTTTCCGCTCGGGCATAGCCGGAAGATTTCGCACTGGCGGCAGTCTGGCTTTCGGGCAAAGCAGCGGCGCCGCCCGTGCCAGATCAGCCAATGGCTCCAGTTGGTCCAGTGCTCGCGCGGCACCAGCTTCATCAAATCGCGCTCGATTTTGTCGGGGTCGGTTTGTTTCGTTAGGCCGAGCCGCTGTGACAGCCGCGCGACATGCGTGTCAACGACAACGCCCTCGTTTTTGCCGAATGCGTTGCCCAATACGACATTGGCCGTCTTGCGCCCAACGCCCGGCAGTTGGCGTAACTTCTCCATCGAATTTGGAACTTTGCCGCCGAACTTGTCGATAATTGTCGATGTTGCCGCGCGAATGCTCTTTGTCTTGTTGCGAAAAAAGCCGGTGGGTTTGATCATCTTTTCCAGCGCAGCCGGCGGCGCGCTCCCGTAATCGTTAGCGGTGCGGTATTTTTTGAACAAAGCCGGCGTGACCATGTTCACTCGTTTGTCCGTGCATTGTGCCGAGAGAATCGTTGCGATGAGCAACTCGAGCGGATTCGTGTAGTCCAGCTCGCAGTGAGCACCCGGATAAACCTGGGGCCAGACTTCGATCAATTCTGTCACGCGATCGTGCGCCGTCATCTCGCTGGAGTGCCCTTCACGACGCGTCTGACGCGTCCGACAAGAATCCGGCCGCGCTTTATAACGCGACGCGCCCAAATGAATTCACTCGCCAGAATCGCGAATCCGATCGGGATCACGATGACGGCAGGACCGGGTAAGACCACCAAAGCTAGGCCAATCAAGAGCACTGTCGTGCCAATGACTGCGACCACAATTTTGCGAAGCAGTTGCGGTGCCTGTTGCAGACGCAAGCGTGCGACGAACTCCCGAATCCGCTGCATCGGCCAACATGCCGGCAACTGTTCGATCCGCAATCAAACAAGCAGAGTGGCTAGGCGGAGTACTGTTCGAGCTTTGCTTCGAGATGTGGCGGTACGTGGGCGACAAGGACCGCGTTATCGCCTTCATATTTCAGCTCGAGCACATGGCCGACGCGGTGAATCTCGGCCAGCAGCGCCGATTCTTTCGCCGGAATTCGAAACCGCGAGCGCAAGCGCCATGCGCTCAACGCGTCCTGCAGCGCCTGCACGAGCTTGTTCACGCCTTCGCCCGTGCGCGCCGAGATCGCGACGCTGCAGGAAAACCTTTTCACATAGGTATCGGCCAGCTCGCGATCCGGGAGATTGTCGATCTTGTTGAAGACGATCAGTGTTTGCTTGCCGTACGCGTCCAGCTGCTTGATCACATTATCGACCGCTTCCATCTGTTCTTCGGCGCGCGGGTGACTAAGATCGACGATGTGAATGAGCAGGTCGGCCTCGCTTACCTCTTCGAGCGTGGCCTTGAATGACTCGATGAGCGTGTGCGGCAGTTTGCGCAAAAAACCGACCGTGTCAGTTAACAGAACCCGCTGTTTGTTAGGCAAAACGAAACTGCGCGTCGTCGGGTCGAGTGTGGCGAAGAGTTTGTCCTCCGTTGTGACGTCCGCGCCGGTCAGCAAATTCAGGAGGGTCGATTTGCCGGCATTCGTGTAGCCGACCACGGCCGCGACCGGCCATTGATGCCGCTTTCGGCCCTGCCGCTGCACGGCGCGCGTTTTGCGGACGGCTTCCAGCTCGCGCTCGAGTCGGGCAATGCGTTCCTGCACCCGCCGCCGGTCAACTTCGAGCTGCGTTTCACCCGGCCCGCGCGTGCCAATGCCACCAGTCTGACGCGACAGGTGATGCCACATTCCCGTAAGACGCGGCAGCAAATACTGCAATTGCGCGAGCTCAATTTGCAATCGCCCTTCCCGGCTGCGCGCGCGTTGCGCAAAGATGTCGAGGATCAACTGCGTGCGATCAAGTACTTTGCGCGCGAGCAGGTTCTCCAAATTGCGCCCCTGCGCTGGAGAAAGCTCATCATCGAAGATTACGGAAGTGACTTGTCGATCTTGCAACGCGTGCTTGAGCGACTCGGCCTTGCCGCGGCCGATGTAATACGGTGCCGTCGGCTTTTGCAGTTTTTGAGTGACTGTGTCGACGACTTCCGCGCCGGCGGAGTTGGCCAACTCGGCCAGTTCTTCCATGGAATCGCGCAGGTCCCATTTCGAGACGCCCTCCTTCTCGAGGCCGATCAGCAGCGCGCGTTCCCGCTTTCTCTGCGGAGAAGTTTCAATCATCCCGTCGCGCGTGAGAGCGCTGCGCTCTCAGCGAAATCCAGTGCACCGCTTCCTTGTGGGTCAGGCCGGATAAGTTCAGCGGGGGAAAATTAGTTTGGCGCCGGAACCAGGTCAACTGGCGCTTGGCATAGCGCCGCGTCGCCTGCTGGATCGCGGCGATGCATTGTAACATCGACATTTTCCCGGCGAGCAGCTGCCGAATCTCACGCACCCCAATCATCTTCGAAGCAGTCTCGCTCATCGCGCCCACTGCTCGGACTTCTTCGATGATGCCGCGGTTGAACATCGCTTCCACCCGCCGGTTGATTCGGTCGTAAAGCTCCGCGCGACCGCGCAACACGAACACGCCCGCAGGATGGACATCGACTTTCTTCCAGTCGCGATGCAAGCCATGGGTCAGCGCCTTGATGTACAGACCACTGCCACCGACGACGAGCGCAGTTTTTCCGCGGCTGTGGATTTCGGCTATTGCCTCCAGCGCCGCGCGCCGAAATTTCTCCGCGTTCATCTCTTCCAAGATCGACACCATGCCGATAAGATGATGCCGCGCTTTGGCGAGCGTAGCCGCGTCGGGTTTCGCCGTAATGACTTCAAAGCCCTCGTAGATTTGAAACGCGTCGGCATTGACAATCTCGACACCGAGCTCGCGCGCCACATCCGCAGCGAGCTCCGACTTGCCTGATGCGGTTGGACCGACGATGAAGAAGACCCCCCGCATGCAGCAAATAAATGCGACGGTCATGGACCGCCGCTAGAGGAAACGGAAACCGGGAGACGTGCTTTCGCTTCGTCTCCGGTTCCCAGATTCCAGCCAAATGCTGTTAGCTGTGCGACTGGCGCTCAGTCGATTTCGCGCCGCTGACGACGAGCTTGCGACCGAGGAATTCCTTGTCGTGCAATTCCTCCACCGCGCGTTTGGCTTCCTCGATCGTCTGCATGTGGACGAAAGCGAAACCCTTCGAGCGCTGATTGTGACGGTAGCTCACGATCTCGGCGTTTTGCACGTGGCCGACGCCGTTGAACAGCTCGAAAAGGTCACTTTCCGTCGCGTCGAAGGAAAGATTGCCGACGTAGAGACGCGGCGAAGTAACTTCGACCGGCTCCGGCTTACGCTGCGGCCGCGAGGCTGGTGCGCCATTGCGCGCCGCCATTGCCGGCGCCCTGGCCGTCTTGCCATTGGCGAAAAACGCAGCGAGCCGCTGCCAGAATGTTTTCTTGGGCGCCTTCGCCGGCCCGCTGTCTTGACGCCGACGGCGATCGCCCCGATGACGGGAACCGCCGCGCGAACGACGCGAGCGTCCCCCCGATGAATGCGAGTTCATGATTGTCCTTTAGCTTTACCCGATTGTTCGTTGGGCAGAGCGCCCCGCCATCATTCGGGACACCGTCCTTGGCGCGCAAACCTCGAAAGGTCCGTTGAAGCAAAATGCATATACGTCGCGACGCCGTCGGAAACTCCGCCTTGTTGTGCCGGGAACACGCCGCCGCCAGGGAACGAAACAGTAACGATGCACAAACTGGCATCATGGATTCCAAGAAACCTCGGTCGTTATGGCAAGTGGACGTCCGAATCATCGAACGATTCCCGACATCTGTCGCCGAGTATCGTCTGCGGGGCAGGCGATTGCAAGTGAGGTTTAGCGGCGGACCCAGTCGTCACGGAGCGAGTAGAAGCGGGATTTGAGATACTGTTTCGGGCGCTCGAGCCGGACTGGCTTGAAGAAGTAACGCAGGGCACGTCGGCTGAGCTTCGGCTCATAGTCAAAAGTCGGCATCATATCGCGGCAATGCCATTCTACCCAGCCGATCTCCTCCTCCGACAGGTCGCTCTCCCACCTCGTCAACGGCTCGGCGTTAATGTCCACAAACGAGGTCTCGGCTGCAGAATTACCGGCCCAAAATTTCCCGGCTTTCGTCGGCGCGAGGACGATGGCCGGATCGTAAGCAACTTCGAGAAACGCGCACACCCTTTTCATCACGCCAGCGGTGTCGAGCACGAGCTTTTCGTACGGAACGGCGAGCGCGTCGGGATCGTAGCCGCGCATCGCGCGAAGTGCAGTCGTCGCCGCCTCGCGCCAGTGGCTGATGCAGTAGTAGGTCGAAAAAGTGCCGAGGCGCCGCGTTTTCTCGAGGGCGATTTGCGCGGCGAGAATGGCGCGAGGATCACGAATCGTGACCAGAACCTTGGCGTGCGGAAAATGCTGCCGGATCGCCGGTAAATATCTGCGGTTTGCCGGCGTCTTTTCGATCCAACGCCGGATCGAATCGAGTGGCCGACCGAGCGTCATTGCGTACGCTTCCATGAGGATGACGAGCAAATCCTTGTCGGCGTTGACCGGATCGAACGCCATCCGCTCGAAGGTCTCGAGAAAAGGCGCCGTCGGAAAATAGGAGTAATCGCGTTTGCCCCATTTGCATTTGCCGCCGAACAGGACGTTTGAGAGCGATTGCTTCGTGATGTAGTCGAACTGCGCGCGCCGGCCGCGGGGCGCGTACTTTGTCAGGACCGTTGGGAAGTACGCCGTCTCTTCCGGCAGGACGAGCAACTCGGGATGGCTGTCGAGCAGTGCAACGAGCAAAGTCGTGCCCGATTTCGCCGGGCCAGCGATGAAACAGGCACGCTGATCGAACGGAAGAAACGAAGTCATCGAAACCAAATTACAACCTTAAATGGCCAATCATAGTAGCGCAGCGCTCATACAGTAGCGCAAGCGTCCCGCTTGTAGTCACGACTTCGCAAGCCAGAGGCTTACGCTACTTTTCGTTACGCAGAAACCAGTCGATGAATCGCGGCAAGCCGTCTTTCAGCGGCGTCGTTGGATTGTAGCCAAGTAGTGCTTTCGCTTTCGAAATGTCAGCACACGTGAGCGGCACGTCGCCTGGCTGTTCCGGTAAGCGATTGATCTTCGCTTTCTTTCCAAGCGCGTTTTCGATCGCGGCGATCAAGTCCTTGAGCTGGATGGTTTCGCTTTCGCCAAGGTTAAAAATGTCGAACAATGCGCCGTCGTACTCGAGTGCCGCCATCGTGCCTTGGATAATGTCATCGATGTAGGTGTAATCGCGGCGTGTGGTGCCGTCGCCGAACTGGTCGATCGGTTTACCCGCATAAATTTTTCGGGTGAACTGATGGATCGCGAGGTCGGGCCGCTGGCGGGGCCCGTAAACCGTGAAGTAACGCAACGCCACGACGCGGATGTTGTACAGGTGCGAAAACGTGGAGCAGAGAAATTCGCCCGCGATTTTCGTTGCGGCGTAGGGACTAATTGTCTGGGTTAGATGCTGATCTTCTGAGAAGGGCACCGTTTTCGAGATTCCGTAGACGGAAGAGCTGGAGGCGAAGATAAAGCGCTTAATCCCACTTGCGCGCGCCGCTTCGAGGAGGCGAAGCGTGCCGACGACATTAGTGTCGTAATAAAGTTGCGGCTGCGCGATTGATGGACGCACCCCGGCGCGCGCGGCCAGATGTGCAATCGCGTCAAAGTTTTCGCTCCCCAAAACATTTCGAACCGCTGCGCCGTCGCGAAGATCGACATGATGAACGCGCACGTCTCTCACAATCCCGGCAATGTTCGTCCGCTTGATCGCCGGATCGTAGAAATCGTTGAAGTCATCCAGAATGGCGACCTCATGGCCCGCGGCGAGTAGTTTCTCGGTTAAATGCGATCCGATAAACCCAGCGCCACCAGTGACAAGCACCCGCATATTGGCAGAAGTTCAACCACGAAGCACACGAAGTGCACGAAGAAAATGGCCGTGGGCGGTTGCTCGATCTTTTCGTGTTCTTCGTGATCTTCGTGTTAACGAATGAGGAAACTTTTCGGACTCGCCGTAGGCGCATTTGCGCTTGGTTTCGTTGCTATCGTCGGACTTCAGCTTTGGCCGGAACTAACGCGGTCCAAATATGTCGATCTTGCGTTTCGTATCCCCTCGCCTTTCGAATTGGCGTCCCTGCCGATCGCGGCGCGGTTTGATTTTCCACTCGGGAGCGAGAACGGCGCGCTCGCTTACAACGCGCAGCGGTTCACCGAAAATCGCCACCTTGGCGACGATCTGAATGGCATCGGCGGAGAGAACAGCGACTTGGGCGATCCCATTTACTGTGTGGCTGACGGTCGCGTGTTACTCGCGCGCGATGGCGGAACTGGTTGGGGCAATGTCGTCATCGTGTTGCACGCGTATCTTGAAAATGGGGGCCGGAATTATGTCCAGTCGTATTACGCACATGTGGAAAAGATGCTCGTCCATCCGGGCGATGATGTGCGGCGCGGGCAACAGATCGCGACCGTCGGTACCGGCGGCGGCCGCTACTTCGCGCACTTACATTTCGAGATGCGCGAATTTGTGACGCCGTTCATCGGCCCCGGTTATCGCGAAGACACCCGAGGCTGGCTCGACCCGAGCGCTTTTATTGAAGCGCACCGCGGGGCGCCGGAAGAGGATGTCGGCCGCGCCCCGCTGGAATGAACGCTGCTAAAACTTCTGCCAGTGCGCGAGCAAGTACATCCAGTTCAGTGCAAGTGCACTTACCATCGTGCCTCGACCATAATTTTGTGCGGCCGCAGAAAAACTGATGCGCAATCGAGGAGCGCGCGTGATGACGACAGCAAACGCGTAGAAGTCGAAGATCGACAATCCGCAAAGACTGACAAAAATCAGCGGATTCCAGTTGAACGCGCGGAGTAAGTCTCCGTGAAAAAAGGCGATCGCGGAACGCGTCATGCCGCACGTGATGCACGGCAAACCCGTCACGTGATGGAACACGCATTGCGGCCAAGGCAATCCGAAACCAAGCCATGCTCCGGCACAGGCAAAAGAGGCCAACGACACGCTGAGCCAGATTAGCTCGTGATCGAGTTCGTTTGGCGCAAGCTGTCGTCGATGGAACTGCATGAGGCGACCTATCGATTTCCGAAATGAATCGCGGTCGGGATCAGGATCGCCAACAGCAGCACGCCACCGCAACATACCATCAGAGGAAGGAAAATCGCGAGCACGGCGCGGCCAGTTTCGGTCTCATGCGCGCGCGCGAGCCCGATGCAATTCAGGACCAATGCCCAAACGCCGGCGATGATGCCGCCACAAATCGGGATCATTTGCAGCGGCCCGGTTGAGCCTTGGGTGAAAGCGAGCACGCGCAGCGTTGTTTCAAATGTCTTGTTCGCGCCGCCCACAATCATCAGGCAGAGGTGCACGATCGCGCCGCCGATGAATAGACCGAGGACGATGACGATCGGCAGGAGGATAATGAAAACAACCGAGCCAGCGCCGATTCCGGTCAGCCAAGCGAAGGTGTTGTGGCGGCCCACCGTCAGACCGATCGATTGCAGCGCTAACGAAAAGAGAAATGATACAATCCCGCCGGCGCATCCGCCGATCAGGGCGTAAATGATCGGGCCGGCTAGGCCGCCCTCCACTTTCATGATGCGGAAGGCGTAATCCGGCCGCGTCAGGACCGTCTGCAATGTTTCGATGAAGGCATTAAACCAGCCCTTCTGGTCGCGCTCATCCCAAGGCAACCCAGTTCTAGACACCGGAACTTCGGATGCCGCTGGGCTCACCGACGGCGGAACTGTCGATGGTGCGATCGATGGAGGAGGCGGTGCCGCACCGGCCGTTTCCGCCGCAAATTCCTCAAACTGCGATAAAGGCTGCCAGTTCTGCATTCCTTCGCGCCAGCCGAGATCGCTCGGCATGAAACGGCTGGTGCGCAGTCCTTCGCGCACATCTTCCTCCGAAAACGCACCGAAGGTCGTCGCACCGCGACTCACGTGAATCATCGCCATAATCGCGCGTTTTAGTTAGGCGCGTCGGCAAAGTCAATCTCCTCGACGATGATGTCTATTCGTCTGGATTAACCGGGAAGTGTATGTTCTTGAGGTGCTCGGGAACGCGCTGCGTTTGCTCGCTCTCGATCTTTTCGGTCGCGGCGTTGAGCGCGTCGTAGGCTTCGCGGCTCTTGTTCGCGCGGCACATGTAAGCGGTTGCGTGCGCGAGCGGAATCCGCGCTTCAGGTAAACCAACGAACTCGACGGCCTGCTGCGTCGCGATCGCGAGCGGCAAGGCTTCCGGATCAGCCAGACCGACGTCTTCGCTCGCAAAGATTACGATGCGGCGCGCGATAAACCGGAAGTCTTCCCCGGCATGCAGCATTTTCGCGAGCCAGTACATCGCGCCTGGTTCATCCGACGCGCGCATGCTTTTGATAAACGCGCTGATCGTATCGTAATGCGCGTCGCCGGCGCGGTCGTAAACGATCGCTTTCTGCTGAATGCTTTCCTCGGCAACGGCAACGGTGAAATGAACGACGCTATTTCCATCGGCCGGCGTTGTTAGTACGCCGATTTCGAGCGCGTTTAAACATTTGCGCGCGTCGCCGTCGCTTAGTTTCGCGAGATGGCGCCGCGCGTCACCGTCCATCTTTACGTTGTAATTGGCGAGGCCGCGTTCTTTGTCGGCGAGCGCCCGATCGATCAGCAGTTCCAGTTGGTTGACACGGAGCGGCTCGAGCTGAAAAACCTGCGACCGCGAGACGAGCGGACTGTTGACGTAGAAGAATGGATTGTACGTGGTCGCGCCGATCAAGCGCAGGTTTCCGCTCTCAACATCCGGCAACAAAATGTCCTGCTGCGCTTTGTTGAAATGATGGATCTCGTCGATAAACAGGATCGTCTTCTGACCCGCGTTGCGGAGCCGGTTGGCCGCGCCGGCGACGACCCGCCGCATCTCGGCGACATTGCTCTCCACGCCGCTCAACCGGACGAACTGCGCATGCGTCATGTCGGCAATGATGTGAGCGAGGGTGGTTTTTCCGGTGCCCGGCGGCCCGGAAAGAATCACCGAGGGCAAGCGATCGGCTTCAATTGCGCGGCGCAGCAACTTTCCCGGCGCAAGAATATGTTCCTGGCCGACAAATTCGTCGAGTGACCGTGGCCGCATTCGCGTGGCCAGCGGTGCGGCTGAGTTCGTCGCCGCAAGATCGACATCTTCTTCGCTGAAAAGATCGTGCACCGCCGAAACTATGCTGGCGGGGACAGACCCTATGCAAGTGCGGCTCGCCGAGCCTCAGAAACTTCCGCACCGCATTTCCGTAGAACAGACCGCACCCATGCCTCTGATCGGGAGCGATGTAACGAGCCGGCCAAGCCGCCATTGGCGGGCGCGGCAGCCGTTCGTTGGATTAGTGATCGCAGCCGTGGCTGGAGTTTTGCTCGCAGACTATCTTGCGATCCCTTGCACTGCATGGCTGCCGATGACTGGTATTTTCGCCCTGGCAGCGATCGCCACTTATTGCTGGCCGCATGCAACATCGACTCGTGCGCTGGTCGGATTTGGTTTTTTCTTACTCCACACTTTTCGCACGCACGACACGCCGGGTCAGCGGCTCGTCGAACGGCTTGGCGACCGTGCTCGCGTGATCACCGCAATCGGAACGGTGACGAGCGAGCCAAAGGTTGCGCCTAACGGATTTGCAACGTTCCTGGTAACTCTGGAATCAGTTCAGCTAGAGGACACAACTGTCCGTAGCCGCGCCACCTGCCTGGTACGCTGGCGTGGCACGCCAGAATTTGGAAACGAGCTCAAAGTATTCGGAATCGCCGAACCAATCCCACCACCGCGCAATCCAGGTGAATTCGACATGCGCGGCTATCTCGCGCGTCGCGACGTGCGCCGGCTCTTGTTCGTCCGCTATCCGGAAGACGGCGTCCTGCTGCGACACGGCGCGGGTAATCCGATCTTGCGCCTCGCTCAAAAATCTCGTGCGTGGATGCAATTGGCATTGTGCCGCGGTTTGGAGAACGCCCCCGACGTACAGGCGTTCCTGAGCGGGATCGTGCTCGGCCAGCGGCATCAAACACCGGAGGACATTGAGGAGCCGTTTCAACAAACCGGCACACTGCATATATTCGCCGTCGCGGGGCTGCACGTGGGAATCGTGGCGCGGCTTTTGTGGATGCTCGGGGTCGTCGCTCAATTGCCGCGCAAATTGGCAACGGCGCTGATCATTCCGCTGCTGCTGTTTTATGCAGCGATTACCGGCTTACACGTCTCAAGCGTGCGCGCCGCGGTGATGAGCTCCGTGCTGCTCGGCGGCTTTTTTGTCGAGCGCAAGGTGTTTAGTCTGAATAGTCTCGCAGCTGCTGCGTTTCTCATCTTGTGCTGGGATACAAATGAATTGTTCTCCACTGGTTTTCAGCTGTCGTTTGCGGTCGTCGGAGCGATCATCCTGTTCAGTCATTTGCCGTTCGCGTATCTGTGGCCATTGGCTGCGCCCGACGCATTTTTGCCCGGAGCATTGATCCGCGGTGCGCGGCGATGGCTGCACACCGGGTTGGAGTGGCTGTGTCGCGCCGCATCCGTGTCGTTCGCCGCGTGGGCTGGGTCACTGCTGTTGCTTCTCTGGTACTTCTATCTCGTGACGCCGATCTCACTAGTCGCCAACCTGATTGTCGTGCCGATGGCGTTTTTCATTCTCGCGATCGCGCTCCTCTCGATGGTGGCGGCACCGTTCCTTCCGTCGTTCTCGATCTTGTTCAATAACGCCAATTGGTGCCTCGCTCGGCTCGTCCTCGGCATCGTCCATCTTCTTGCGCAGCTGCCGGGTGGGCATTACTACATTGCGCATCCGCGTTGGCCTGCGAACGCGACGGCGACCATCACCGTGCTGGATGTCGGCACCGGAGCGGCCATTCACGTGCGAAGCCGTGGCCAGGATTGGCTGTTCGACTGCGCAAGCGAACGCGACTACCAGCGTGTCGTGCGGCCGTATTTACATGCTAGCGGTGTTAACGGTATCGATGGTGTGCTGTTGACGCACGGTGATTCGCTGCACATCGGCGGCGCGTTAGGCTTGCTGGAGGACTTTGCACGACCGCAGCTGATCGACAATCCAGCGCCGGACCGTTCGATCATACACCGTCGCCTGCGCACCATTTTTCAGCAACGCAACCTAAGCGTCCGTAACATGGTTGCTGGTGAGACCTTTACGATCGCGAACGAAGTCACCGCGCGTGTGGTGCACCCTCCGTCCGGATTCGCCGAATCCAATGCCGATGATGAAGCGTCGGTGGTCCAAGTAGCTGTGTCACCAATGACGAAAATTCTACTGACTTCAGATGCCGGTCTGCCGACGGAAAATGCGCTCCTCGCTTCCGGCATCGATTTGAAAAGCGACATCCTCATTAAAGGCGAACATCGCTCCGCCACGTCCGGCTCGACGCGGTTCCTCGATGCTGTTAGGCCGCAATTGATAATCGCAACGTCGCGGGATTTTCCGGAGTCCGAGAGAATCTCTGACGATTGGGCCGCCCGCATGCGGGCCCGTGGGATCAAACTATTTCGGCAGGACGAAACCGGCGCGGTCGAGCTGCAGTTCGGCCGGCGAGAATGGAGCGCGCGGGCTCACGTCACAGGCGAAGTTTTTCGCAGCGCCAACCGATAAATCGGCGCGCCGGCTTGCCGGAATCGTCGCTCGAATTTTGAGAGCGGAAGATCGATATTGTCCGTGTTGGCGCAGGCAAATCGAGAATTACGATCGCTCAACAGCATGATTTGGCGAAAGTAATCCCACTGATCGGTTGCGACTTTGAGCAGCCCCTCATCGACAAGCGCGGCGCGGATTGCATCCAGAAAATCGGAGGTAACGACTCGCCGGCGGTAGTGGCGGCGTTTTGGCCAGGGATCGGGAAAGAGCAGGTAAAAAACCGCAACTGAGCTCTCCGGAAACAAGTAGCGGACCGCGTAAGAAGTGTCCAGATGGAGGACTCGAACGTTCTCGAGCGCGCGCGCCCGTCGGCAGGCTTTGTCCACGCGTCCGCTCATTCGCTCGATGCCAAGAAAGTTTTCATCGGGATGGAGCTCGGCCAGAGCGCAGAGAAAGGAGCCGTCGCCACAGCCAAGATCGACATGCAGGAGCGCAACGCGACCGAAGATCTTTTCCAGATTGAGCCGCGCGACGTACGAGTTCGGGATCAGTTCGATCACGGCAAAAAAATGCGCCGGCGGCTATGCGATTCCAATCGCGTTTGCCGCCCGGCTTCCCAGGGAGTCTGAAAAACTTTAAGCCGTAGCAGTGTCCTTCGCGACGAAGCCGAGAAAGAGCATGGCGACGGCAAGAATCACATGCAGCCAGGTGTCAGCCACGTTGTTCGAGATCATGCCGAGCAACATGCCATTCCGAGTCATGAAGCCGAGGATGGCGACGAGGGCGTAAACCACGCCGAAGATGCGGAACCACATCCGGGAGGCGCCCGCGCCGGCCATGCTGGCGATGAGGAAGATGATCCCGAGGCGATGTGGACCACGCTCTGTGCGGCATTCACCATGAAGATGCCGAGTAACATGTCGTTCGTCGTCACACCTGGCACAAATCCGAGAATTCCCACAGCTAGAAACACGATACCGAAGACGATTGCGGCAGCTTTAACCATATGACCTCCTCGCGGTTAAGGCGACAAGCTTATTGGCAGCCTGGCGCCGACGTGGCAAGCCAAAAAATGGATATCCCCGTCACCGATCCAGCGTAAGATTGCCAACATGAGGCGAACTGTTATTGCGGCAATCTCGGTATGGATCGCGCTGCTGATTGTCGATCTTACAAATGGACAAACTCCCACGTTCACACGGACAAAAACCGCCGTGCTCGCCGGAGGCTGCTTTTGGTGCATTCAACCCGCGTTTGATAAAGCGTCGGGCGTAAT
>DASTDG010000199.1:0-2946 GCA_035710475.1 Chthoniobacterales bacterium
CGATGACAACATGATCTTCACCGCCGACAATGAGCAACGTCGGCGCTTTGACTTTGCCTAACGAATCGCCGGCGAGGTCCGGCCGGCCACCACGGGAAACGACCGCGCCGGTGTCGTTGGGCAACTGCGCTGCCGCGACGAGCGCGGCGCCTCCGCCCGTGCTCGAGCCGAAATACCCGAAGCGCAAATCGCGCGTCGCCGGCTGGAGTTTTGTCCATCGCGTCGCGTCCACCAAGCGCCCGGCGAGTAAATCGATATCGAAGCGCAGCTCGGCTGTCCGCATGTCGATCAATTCTTCCTCCGGCGTGAGAAGGTCGAAGAGCAACGTGGCGAGTCCAGCGTTGTTGAGCGTGCGCGCGACGAATTGGTTCCGAGGACTGTGCCGGCTGCTGCCGCTGCCGTGAGCGAAAAGAACAATCCCGGTCGCTTGCTCGACAATCGTTAGATCGCCATCGAGCGCCGCCTTCTCCGCTGGAATGTTCACTTCCATACTAAACTCATGCAGAGTGTCGCTCTTCTCCGCTTTGCAACGGGCCCGCTGCGGACGCGGCGCGCGCCAGCAGCTCGCGCACTTCTTCGTCGCTGGTTTGCGAAAAATCTTCGTAATACTGGCCCACGGCTTGGAAAAATTCCGGCGCCAGCGGGCAGACGATCTCGTCCACTTCGTCCTCGAACTCGCGGCACGTCTCGGGCGCGCCGACCGGCGCGGCGACCACGATTTTCCCCACGTCGCGCTGCCGCAATGCTTTCACCGCAGCGCGCATTGTCGCGCCGGTTGCCAGTCCGTCATCCACGAGAATGGCGGTTTTGCCGCGCAGCTGCGGAGCCCGGCGCCCATCGCGGTAACTGTGTTCCCGTCGCTGGAGCTCGGCCGTTTCGCGCGCTGTCACTGCTTCGATGATCTCGTCCATATTCGGAAGAACGCGGGCGACGTCTTCATTGAGAACGCGAACACCGCCAGAAGCGATCGCGCCAATCGCAAGCTCTTCAAATCCGGGCACACCGAGTTTGCGCACGATGAAAACATCGAGCGGCACGCGCAATCGTTGCGCGACTTCAAACGCCACCGGCACACCGCCACGCGGCAGACCCAGAACGATGACATCTTCGCGGCCGCCGTACTTCAGGAGCTTCTCGGCGAGCAGCTGGCCGGCTTCCGCGCGATTTGAAAAAGCTCTCATCTCATTCCCACCGCAACCTTGATGCCGCTCAAACGCGAGCCCTTTCTGTCTAATATGAATTCGGATTTCGCAGGAGCGATGGCCCCAGCAGCAAAGGAGCGCACTGGTTGTTCTGCGGTCAGCGATCGCCGCGGATCAGTTCAGTGACGGAAGGAAGCTCCTCGATCGGCGCGCTGCTCTCTACGTAATCGCGAAAACCGGGCGCGAACGCAGCTCTTCGCAATCGCCACCAATCTTTCATTCCTGGACGATGATAGTACATCCGAATGTAAAGATCCCAACCTTCCCATTGCTGCGGATCCAGAGTGCGCTGCCGTTTTTGGAACCACGCGTTCTCGAAAAGCTTGAATAGCGCAAGATTGAAAGGCAGTACTCGCAATCGATCCTCTTCCGTCGCACCGTACCAATTTTCAGCGACAGCAGAAAAGGCGCGCATCAACTCCGGATTATGCGACAGCGGCACAAGTAGGTCGGCGATCGAGTGCGCGAGCGAATCCACCACCGCCATACGCTGCGATCGCGTATTTTGCCGAATCTCTGCGGCCAGATAAAACAGCGAAGCGATAACCCCAATCGCAGCAATCAACTGGGCTAGCGCATTGACCGCTTCCAGGTTCACGGTTTTCCGTTTTATCAAAGAGCCCGACAACACGCGAGTCCAACGACGATGACAATCTTAGTAGCCGTCGCCCTGCGGGCGCCGCGCTCGTTTCGCCCAGCGAAACGGCTACAGTTATTTTGGCAACGGCTGCTCGCAATTCGCGAGCGCGTAGGCGAGGACGGCGATGACTGCGGAATTTTCCGCCAGTTCTTTTGGCACGATCTTGTCGAGCGTATCCGCGGCGGTGTGATGGTAGTTGAAATAGAATCGGCTGTCCTGGAGCGGCGCGAACGTCGGGATGCCGGCTTTCTCCATCGGCTCAATGTCCGCGCCGCAATGCTCGACCAGATTCAGGATGCCGGCGCCGGACTCCTGCAGGATTGCGGCGACACTCTTCAGTATCGCTTTGAGTTCTGGTTTGCCTTTGATGTTGATACCGATCGGATGGCCAGCACCGCCGTCGGTCTCAATCGCTGCAAAGTGATTTGCCCACGCCTTCTCCTGATCTTTGGCGTACTGCTTTGAGCCGCGGAGGCCATTCTCCTCGTTCATCCACGCAATTACCCGAATCGTGCGCTTCGGTTTCAGTCCGAGTTTCCGGATCAAATTCGCAGCTTCCATGGACACAGCCACGCCCGCGCCATCATCGATCGCGCCGGTGCCGAGGTCCCATGAATCAAGATGGCCAGAGACGATCACGACCTGCTCGGGGTGCTCGCTCCCTTTAATGTCGCCGATCACGTTTGCACTTTCCACCTCCGGCAAAGTTTGCGGGGTTAATACCAGGTTCATTTTCACCGGACCTTGCCGCACAAGATCGACAATCAACTCTGCGTCTTCGGCCGTGACCGCCGCCGCTGGAATTTTTGGCGCATCGTTTGCGTAGTTTGTCTGTCCAGTGTGCGGCAGGCGGTAGTCGGCGCCGCCCACTGAACGGATCAGACACGCAACAGCGCCTTGTCGCGCGGCTGCGCTTGGACCATCGGCTCTATAGACAACTGCCTCGCCGTATGCTTCGCCACCGCGACCTTCCGCGGCCATCTGTTTGTCGAATGGATAATTGAACAGCACGATTTTGCCGGCGACTTTGTCCCGCGGCAGCGCCTTGAGCTCTTCGAAATTTTTGACCGGGATCACTTCGGCCGTAATTCCATCCGGCGGAGT
>DASTDG010000200.1:0-7172 GCA_035710475.1 Chthoniobacterales bacterium
TGCACCAAAGCTCATAACGTGGCATCGGCATCTTGCCGATGGGACATGGGCTGGAAGCCCATGCCACGTTGCAAGATCGACATCTTCGTCACGGCAGTTTCTTCCAAATCGTTTGCGACAACAGAATCTGCCCGACCAGCAAACCCGCGCCGCTCATGATGCACAGCGGAAAGAGGTCGCGATACTGCTGATATTTTTTCACGTTCACGGTTGTTTTCTCCAACTTGTCGATGTCGTCGTAGATTCGCTGGAGTGATTTCGTGTCAGTCGCGCGGAAGAATTTCCCGTCCGCGATGTTCGCGACCTGCCGCAACCCTGCCTCATTGAATCGCACCGGCTGGTTCTCATAGAGGATGTTTCCGTCCGTGTCGGTGAGTGGTCCGCGCGCGGTGAAGACCGGCACAGGTGCGATGCCGTTGATTCCGGCGCCAATGGCGTAGAAATGAAGATGCAGTGCTTTAATGGCCTCGGCCGCGGTCTCTGGCGAAATTTTGCCGGCGTTGTTCTCGCCGTCGGTCAAGAGCACGATGACGCGGCTTTTCGAGTGTTTGTCGTTGAGCCGATTGGCTGCGACCGCCATGGCCGAGCCGATCGCGGTGCCGTCTTCGACCAAACCGATCCGCACGCGGTCGAGGTTTTGCAAGAGCCAATCGTGGTCGAGCGTCATTGGGCTCACCACGTACGGTCGCCCGCCGAAAGCGATGATGCCGATGCGGTCGTTAGGCCGGCCTTCGATAAACTTGCGCGTTACCTCGCGAATGGCATCGACCCGGGTCGCTTCTTCGCCACCGATCGTGAAATCCTTGATCAACATCGAGCCGGACACGTCGAGCACGAGCATGATGTCGATCCCGCTCGCCTCAATCTCGGTCAGAGTTTTGCCGAGTTGCGGCCGCGCCAGCGCGACCACGAAAAACGCCAGCGCGGCAAAAACGAGCGCGCGCAAAAATTTGCCGGCTCGCGCGGCGCTCTGCTTTCCGATCGCGCGCAAGCTCGCTGTCGATGAAAAGGTCAGTGCCGCAGCCGGTCCGCGTTTTCCGAGGAGGTAGGCGAGCAATGGAATCGCAAGCAAGAGCAAGAGCAGCCACGGCCGGACGAAACTGAGCGCGGTGTTTGCCGGCCACCAATCAAACGGCTTTGTCATGTCGAGTGAAAGTCGAGACACCTCTCACTGTCAGAACGTTCGAAGCGGCAGCAAACGCTACAAGAGATTCCTCCACCTCGGTCGGATTGACAGCCAGCACATTTTCGCAATGAAGTGCTTGCGCGCATCGGTCACGATTGCGCCGAAGTCTGAAGCGCCGCAGCGACCTCTCCTCCTTGCACGAACCGCGTCGCTTCGTCGAGCAGCAGGCGGCTGTCTTCGGCGGTGGCATCGTAGCGCGCAAACTTGATCAGGTCGCAACGGTTGAGAAAATCCGCGAGCAACGATTTCTCCTCTTCGGAAAAACTCGACGATTTTCGAAGCGAGTTGAGGAATTCGACCGACGTTTGCCGGGTCAACGGCAGCGCGTACTGCTCGGTTACGTACCGCCGCAGAATGTCCGAAACGCGGATACTGAACTGGTACGGAGTCAATTTCTCGATCTGCGCAGCGATGCGTTGGAGCGCTTGGAGCGCGCGGTCGCGTGGCAATTGCGGCGGCTGCGGCCGTTTGCGTTTGCGAGTGATCAACCACGCGATCCAGCCAACCAATGCCAGCCCGCCGAAGATCGCGCCAAAGATTACCCAGAGCGGAACGAGCGTGTAATCGACCGGCGGCGCGATGTCGTGAAACTCTTGAGCTAGTGATGGCGTGTCGAAGATCGACATTCTGTTGCCTACCCAATCGCGAGCCGCCGCTCGCGCTGTTTGAAAAAGGCGCGCAGCGCCGGCAGGTAATCCTCGCCGGTGCGCAGCGCAATGGCGTCGATGTTGTTCCGCCGCAGAGTCCACGCCAGTTCTGCTTTCCGTGCTTCCGCCAGGTCGGCAAACCGCTGCCGCGTTGTGCGATCGGCGGTGTTGATTTCGATTTGCTCACCCGTCTCCGCATCTTCCAGGGTGATGATGCCGATGTTTGGCAACATTTCTTCACGCTCGTCTTCGATGTGAATGGCAATGAAATCGTGACGCCGTCCGCTCACGGCCAGCGCGTGCGAGAAATCGGGCGTTTGAAAATCGGAAATGAAAAACACGACGGCGCGACGCGTGACCACATTGTTCAGGTAATCCAGGGCCAGCGCCGGATCAGTGCCGCCGCCTTGCGGTGCGAAAAAGAGAATCTCACGGATTAATCGCAACGTATGGGAGCGGCCTTTCTTCGGCGGAATGAAAAGCTCGACTCGGTCGGAAAAGAGAATAAGGCCGACCTTGTCGTTGTTTCGAATCGCGCTGAACGCAAGCAGGCAGGCGACCTCGGCAGCCAGCTCGCGTTTCGATTGCGCGCTGCTCCCGAAATTTCCCGATGCGCTCACATCGACAATCAACATGACCGTAAGTTCGCGTTCTTCCGTAAACTTCTTCACGAACGCGGTGCCGAGCCGCGCCGTCACGTTCCAGTCGATGGTGCGAATCTCGTCACCCGGTTGATATTCGCGCACATCCTCAAAATTCATCCCGCGTCCTTTGAACACGCTGTGGTAATCTCCGGCGAAAGCCGTTTCGACTAACCCGCGCGTTCTGATCTCGAGCGTGCGGATTTTCTTTAAAATTTCAGCGGTCGGTTCCATCAGTTTTGGGTTTGCCCGCTGTAGATCGTGGATGGTTGATGGTCGATGGTGATTTACAAAACTCGTCTGCGCACTCAATCATTCGGGCAAGCATTGCCCCGATTTTCTGCCAACACTGATCATGCTCCGAAAATTCGGTCTGGTTCAGATATTCACACTGCAATGCGTGATCGAGCCATGACTGCGTCTCCATCGCTTCACCAAGAGCTTGATTAATCTTGTCGACAAAGGCCGGGCGATACCTTCGTCGAGCCCACGCCTCAGCGAGCATCGCGTTTACTGCACGCGAACTTCGTCGAATCTGATCGGTGAGCGAATACTGTTCAGTTCGCGGAAAGCGTTTACTCAGTTGGAATATTGCAGCAGCAGCGTTTTGCGCGGCCTGATAAACATTCAAATCTCGAAACGACTTTGCCAGCGCCATAGATATCACCATCTACAATCCACGATTCACGATCCACGGCTAATCACGGCACCGGCAACCCGGCGAAAACCCGCTCGATGATTGTCTCACTCGTCACTGCTTCAGCCTCCGCTTCGTAGCTGATGATAATGCGGTGGCGCAAAACATCGGGGCCGATGCTTTTCACGTCCTGGGGCGTGACGTAACCGCGACCGTTAAGAAATGCGTGGGCGCGCGCGCCGAGCGCGAGGTAGATGGTGGCGCGCGGTGATGCACCGTAGCGAATCAAGCCTTCGAGCCGCAAGTTGTACGCGGCTGGATCGCGCGTCGCCCAGACAACATCGACAATGTAATCTTTCACGCGATCATCGATATAGATCTGGTTTACGACGTCGCGCGCGGCGATGATCTGTTGCGGCTCGACCACGGCTCGGACGCTCAGGTTCGGTGCCGAGGTCGCCATCAAATCAAGAATGGTGCGCTCCTCTTTCTTTTGAGGGTAGCCAATGTTTAGCTTGAACATGAAGCGGTCGAGCTGCGCTTCAGGAAGTTGATACGTGCCTTCCTGCTCGATCGGGTTTTCAGTCGCGAGCACGAGGAACGGGTCAGAGAGCGGATAAGTTTGCTCGCCAATCGTAACCTGACGTTCCTGCATCGCTTCGAGCAGCGCGCTCTGCACTTTTGCCGGTGCGCGATTGATTTCGTCGGCGAGGATCAGGTTTGAGAAAATCGGCCCGAGCTTCGTCGTGAACTCGCCCGTACGCGGGTTATAGATGAGCGTGCCGATCAAGTCGGCCGGCAGAAGGTCCGGCGTGAATTGAAGCCGCTGAAAGCGCGTTTGGATGCACGCGGCCATGGTCTTGACGGTGAGCGTCTTCGCGAGACCGGGTACGCCTTCGAGTAAAATGTGTCCGTTCGCAAGTAGGCCTAACAACAGCCGGTCCACGAGATATTTCTGCCCAATGACGACATGCGCTACCTGCTCGCGCACGGGCGGAATCCATTGGCCGCGTTGCTGGACCTCGGCCGTGATCTCTTGGGTGGACTTCATTTCGTCTGTTTTGAGACAGATGCGCTCGGACAAACGTTCGATCAAACGAATTACGCGGCGAAGATCGACATCTACTTCGCGCGCGTTTGTTCGCGGCGGCGCAGTGTCAAACTGATCGGCAGGCCAACGTATCGTTGTGATTGGCGAATGCGCGCTTCCAAGTAGCGCCGGTAAGGCTCGGTTAGCAATCGCGGATCGTTCACAAACAGGACGAACTCCGGCGGCGGCAATTGTCGATCTTGCTTCGCGCTCGCTTGGGCCGCGTAAAACAATTTGAGTCGCTTGCCGGATTTCTGCGGCGGCGCGTTGGCGGCAAACGCGGTGCGCAACCGACGGTTCAGTACGCCGGTGCCGATGTGCGCACGTGATTCGCGCTGAATCTTCGCGACCAGGCGAAAAAGTCTGTCGATATTTTCGCCCGTCTGTGCCGATGCCACCAACACAGGCGCGTAATCGATGAAGAAAAGCCGTGCGCGCGTTTCGTCAACGAGTTGTGTGATGGTGCGCTTTTCGCCGCGCTTTGGTTTGAATAAGTCCCATTTGTTTAGCACGATGATCGCCGGTGTCCGCGCTTCCTGAATGAGACCAGCGATTCGTTTGTCCTGCGCGGTCACGCCGGTTGTAAGATCGACAATCAAGACGCAGAGGTCAGCGCGGCGAATGCTCCGCTCCGCGCGCATGACGCTGAAAACTTCGACTGAGCTGGAATGTTTGCCGCGCCGCCGGATTCCAGCAGTGTCGATAAAGAGAAGTTGCTCACCATTGCGTTCGTAGGAGATGTCGACCGCGTCCCGGGTTGTGCCAGCGAGTTCGCTCACAATTGCGCGCTCGCTCTGCACGATAGCGTTGATGAACGAGGACTTGCCGACATTCGGCCGGCCAATCACCGCGATGGCGAGCGGAGGTTTGGTGGCAGCCGGACTGGCATCTGATGTTTGATGTTTGATTTCACGGGCCGGCAATAACTTGTCGATCTTCTCCAGCAGATCGGAGATACCGCGGCTGTGCTCGGCGCTGACGGATACAGTGTGGTCGAAGCCTAACGAGTCGAAATCCGCGGCCAGCGCGTCATGCTTTGGATTGTCGATCTTATTGATGACGAGAACCACTGGTTTTCGCGTCCTGCGCAGCGAGCGCGCCAGTTCTGCATCGACAGGGGAGACGCCTTGCTGTCCGTCGACGACGAACAGGATTAGATCGCTTCCGCGCAAGGCCTCCTGAGCAGCGCGCTGGACTTGAGCCGTCAGTTCGGTTTCGCCAGCGCCGATGATCCCGCCGGTATCCAAGAGTTGGAATGGTTGCGCGCCGCGGGTGCAAAGCGCGTCGAGGCGGTCGCGTGTGATACCTGGTTGGTCATGGACGATGGCGATTTTGCGGCCGACGAGACGGTTAAAGAGAGCGGACTTGCCGACGTTCGGCTGGCCGATGATGGCGACGCTCGGCATTGATGGAGTGCCGTTCATCGCGGCCTAACGAATTCAGTCGACCCGCGCGTTCGCGTGGCCTTCGGCTTGTAACTGGCGAACACCGTCAAGAACGTAGACGACTCCGGAAATGAGCGTGAAGAGACCGGCGGAGATGACAACCGCCAGCAGAGGGATGAAACGGAGTTGCAGCAATACCCAGGCGATCGCGATCATTTGCAACACCGTTGCTACCTTGCCGGTCCAATTCGGTTTCACCTGGACTTTGCCGTTGAGCAGGTAAAGCACAATTGCCCCGACGAGGATGACTGCGTCTCGCGTAATGACGAGCACCGGAAACCAGACCGGAAATCTGCCGTACTCGGGATCGGTCTGACTCCAATTACTGATACTCAGGGTGATGATACCGCTCAGGAGCAGGCCCTTGTCCGCGATCGGGTCGAGGATCACGCCTAACGAGCTGCGCTGATTGTAGCGGCGGGCGATGTAGCCATCCAGGCCGTCGCTGGCCGAGGCGAGCAGAAAAATCATGATTGCAGCGAACCGTTGCCATTCCAAGGGCGCGCCACGCTGGATGCTCTCGCCGTAGTAAATGGCCATGGTGACGAAAGCCGGGATCATCAGAATCCGCAGCACGGTGATTTTGTTCGCCGTCGTCATGGCGCAATTACTGTAGCGGCGCTCTCCGAGCGTCGACAGTTGTTTTGCGAGCGTGTTCGGCGGTCAGAGACCGCCGCTACAGGAAAGCGTCGCGTCAGGTTTCCAAAGTCACGGCGGCTTTGGCGGGCTGCTGCTGCCCTCTCGGCATGTGCCTACCCTCGGCAAATTCCTCGATCATCTTGCGGTTGAATGCAGGGATGTCATCCGGTTTACGGCTGGTCACCAAGCCGTTGTCGACCACAACTTCTTCGTTCACCCAATTTCCGCCCGCGTTGACGACGTCAGTCTTAATAGCCGGCCAAGATGTGAGGGTGCGGCCGCGTACCACGCCAGCGTCGATTAGCACCCATGGGCCGTGACAGATCGCCGCAACCGGTTTGCCCTGGTTGAAGAAATGCCGAACAAACTCGAGCGCCTCCAGTGTTGAGCGCAGTTGGTCCGGATTCATCAAGCCGCCGGGAATCATGAGCGCGTCGAACTCCTCCGGGCTCGCTTCTTCGAGTGTAAGATCGACGTCGAACTTGTCGCCCTTATCGGCATGATGCATGCCCTGGATCTGACCGGATTCCGGTGAAACGATTTTCGTTTCTGCGCCCGCATTCTGGAGCGCTTCGCGCGGTTTGGTCATCTCGACCTGCTCAAACCCGTCAGCGACAAGGATCGCCACCTTTTTGCCTGCTAGTGTTTTATCCATTGGTTCAAACCAGTTCAGTTGTGAGAACGCTTACACCGCCGCGAGCGGATGTATAAACCACGTGCGGGCAGATCATCGCGATGTCGAAGCGGGTGACAAAAGTAAACCGATCTGCCGACGGTATGCTGGTTTTGCCTTGGCGGCGGCTTCGGCAAATCGCCGGGCCTCTTCGCTTTGGCCAGTCTGACTCGCGAAGGCGGCGCAGAGCCATTGCCGGTCGGCCGCATCGCGA
>DASTDG010000201.1:0-8551 GCA_035710475.1 Chthoniobacterales bacterium
TACGCCCAAAGATTTTTTGCAGTGTCTTACACTCGAGCACGCCAGGAGTCTTTTACACAGAGGGGAGAACGTCCTCAACGTTGCTCTCACTGCCGGATTGTCCGGTCCGGGCCGTCTCCACGATCTTTGCGTCACGCTTGAGGCCGCTTCGCCGGGGGAAATGAAAACCGGCGGCGCAGACCTGACGATTGACTATGGATTCGCAATGACACCGTTCGGCGAAGCGCTGATCGGCGAGACGGCGCGCGGCATTTGTCATCTGTCTTTTCTCAACGGGGATGGCCGCGACGGTGCGCGCCGCCTGCTTGTTGACCAATGGCCGGCAGCAAAGCTGCAACGCAATGACAAGCGAGCCGGAAAATTAGCCGCGCAAATTTTCGCGCGGCGGGAAACCGAAACGCGTCCGCGACTGCGGGCGTTCGTGCGCGGAACTCCGTTCCAGTTGCGGGTGTGGCGCGCGTTGTTGCAAGTGCCGCCAGGTGCGCTCACGAGCTATGGCCGGATCTCTGCGGCGATTAATCAGCCGATCGCGGCGCGCGCCGTCGGCAGCGCTGTCGGCGTAAATCCGATCGCGTTTCTCATTCCCTGCCATCGCGTCATCCGCGAGACCGGAGTTCTCGGCAATTATCGCTGGGACCCGGTTCGCAAGCGCGCGATTCTCGCCTGGGAATTGGCGGCGCATCCGGCACTCAACGCCTACGCTGCGTAACGGCGCGACATCGACAATCGCCGAGTGGCGAATATCGTGCGCGTCATGTTGGAGACGCCGCGCGATCCAGTCGCTTCGCACTATGAGCACGCAGCGCAGGGACTTCGCCGCCGCGATCTCGATCCGGACCCAATCAAGCAATTTTCGAACTGGTTTACTGCGGCAATCGAAGCCGGCATTCGCGATGTAAACGCGATGAGTCTCGCGACCGCTGGGCGCGATGGCAAACCTTCCGTCCGCATCGTATTGCTGAAGGGATTCGATCATGACGGTTTCATCTTTTTCACCAACTACCACAGTGAGAAGGGACGCCACTTGGAAGAGAACTCGTACGCGGCATGCGCGTTTTATTGGATCGAGTTGGATCGACAAGTTCGGGTCAGCGGCGCCGCGCGAAAAATTTCACACGAAGAATCGGAGCGCTATTTCTATTCGCGTCCGCGTGGCAGCCAATTGGGCGCGTGGGCCTCGCGCCAGAGCGAAGTGCTCGATGCGCGGCGCGTGCTCGACGCGCGCATGGCCGACATGACCGAGCGCTATGGCGATGGGCCGGTGCCGCGCCCGCCGCATTGGGGTGGTTATATCGTCAAGCCGGACCAGTTTGAATTTTGGCAGGGCCGCGCCAATCGCTTGCACGACCGCTTCCGCTACACGCTTCAGGCCGATGGCTCTTGGCAGGTCGATCGGCTTGCGCCCTGACGTGAAAACCGCCTGCGACAAGGGTGGTCCTGAGCACGGTCGAAGGATCAACATCATTCGCGGTGACATTACGAGAATCGACCTCGATGCAATCGTGAACGCGGCAAATACAACTCTGCTGGGCGGCGGCGGAGTTGATGGGGCGATTCATCGCGCAGCTGGCCCACAGCTGCTGGAGGAATGCAAAGCGCTCGGCGGCTGTGCGCCCGGCGAAGCAAAAATCACCCGCGGCTATAATTTACCGGCGCGCTTTGTCATTCACACCGTCGGCCCGTACTGGACTGGCGGAAAACGCGGCGAAGCGGAGGTGCTGGCCAACTGCTATCGCAATTCACTCCGGCTCGCGGTCGAGCACGGAATCAAATCAATCGCTTTTCCAGCCATCAGTTGCGGGGCATATCGCTACCCGATCGGGCAAGCGACAAAGATCGCCGTTGAGACAACGGGCGCTTTCCTGGCGGGCACCGATAAGGTCGAGAAGGTAGTGTTCGTGTTAGCGAGCGGCGAAATCGTGGGTGCGTATCGGCAGTTACTGTAGCCACGGCCCCGTGGGCCGTTATTGGACGACGCGCCACAGGCGTGGCTACAAGCTTAAAATCCGCTGCGAATCCCCCGGTCGGCGTCGCGTGGACCGATGTCCTGGCCGACCTTCGCCCACGCGGCGTGCACAGCGTGGCGCGCATGGTCCCACGGCAGAGCCGAGCCGGCTTTGTTGCGCTCGTAGTCGAGCGCCAGCTCGTCCTCGATTTCCTCGTAAGCCTTGCCCGGATACTTGTGAAAACCTTCGTATCCGGTCCGATATGCCGCCGCGTAATCGTCATAAGAATACTCTCGCTTCGCGTACGGCTGCGTGGCATGACGCTCGCGCCAGTACGCTTCTTCCTTCGCCTGGTCCAGCATGTTGCTCCTTTCGCTACTCCATCAAACTTTCGCGGCCTGAAACGGCCTTGGACGTGGAAAGAGCCGAGAAACGCAATCACCCGCCGAGTTGCGATTCAGTAATTGCTATGATCAATCCAGACGACGATTTTCTCGAGGAGGAGCCGCTCTCGGCGGCGCCAGAAATCAGCAGTGAAGAGCAAACCGCTGCAACTGTCCGTCGGCGAGTGCGTCGCACGGCCCCCGCAGCCGCAGCGCCGACGAGCGATAGTTGGGCGCGGGTGAAGGCCCGAACCGCGAGCGCGCGTGAACGGACGGAAGTTTTCCTGCGCGAAAATCCAGTGCCGACAATCCTCGGCGCACTCGGCATTGGCCTCGCCATCGGACTGGCCATCCGCTATGCGTCGGCGGCGCGCGAAGAGGAGAAAACTCCAGCCCGGATAAACTGGAGCGTTCTCTCGCTGCCATTTTTGTGGCCGTTCCTGAGGTCGGTCAAAGACAAATACGACGAGTCGACCGACGCGCTAAAAGAAGGCGTGGATCGCGTCCGCAACATCGACATGCAGCGCTACACCAAACCGATCCGCAAACGCTGGAAATCTTGGGCGCGGTGAATGTATGTCGCGCTTAGGTGGATCGAGCTCTGCGAGCTCGATGCTAAATTAAAGGACCTGCGGCGCCATACCATCGTCTGCGGAGCGCTCGATCTACCTTGAAGCGGCAATTGTCCTCGCCCAAGATGTCAATCTCCGCATGGCGAAATCGACCGCTTCCGAGCAGCCGCTTTGGCAACGCAACCCGGTCTTCGAGTTTTTTGCTTCGCTCAAGCTCGCCGTCGTTCTGCTCGCCGTCCTGATCCTCGCCGCCATCGCAGGGACGCTTTACGAATCGAGCTTCGACGCGAAAGTCGCTCGGACCTACGTATACGGCGCGCCCTGGTTTAACGCCTGGCTCGTTCTGCTCGCGCTCAATTTGACCGCCTCGGCTCTGTCGCGGTGGCCGTGGAGAAAGCATCACACCGCGTTTCTCGTCACGCATCTTGGCATCATTACTTTGCTCGCCGGCTCTTTGATCGGGCGCATCTTCGGAGTTGAAGGCACGATTACCCTCTTCAAAACCGATCCGCCAACGAACCGGCTCCTTGTCGATGAACGCCAACTCCGCGTCCACGACCTGGACCGAATCATCAAAGGTTTCAAAGCCGAGTTTCTGCACCATCCACCTACCCCAAAACGGCCGCGCGACCTCGGCACGCTGGCGAGCGGCGCGCGCTTGCAGATCATCGATTACGCGCCCGCGATCGAGGCGAAACTGAACCCGAAGCCGCTCAAGGAAGGCGGCGTGCCCGCACTGCACTTCACTATTTCCACGGCGATGATGAACCAAAACCTCGAGAGCTGGTTGCTCGCCGATGACGCCGAGCACTCCAAATTCTCAATGGGTCTCGCCAACATCGAGCTCAAGCGCAGCGGCACGTCACCTGTAGAGGCCGCTGTCTCTAGCGGCAAAACGGAGGTCGATCTTGAGGAATCGATTTTCGCATTCAGCAAAGCGCCGGACGAACAGGTCGGGCGCGTGAGTAAAGGCGGCAGCACCGGCGCCAAAGTGCGACTCGAGCAACCGCAAAACGGAAATAAGGGACGCGTCGTTGTTTCGTTAGGCGAAAAGGAGATGACCTTCGACGTTGCCGAAAATCTCGGACGCGAAGTGAAGATCGCCGATTCGCCTTTCACGCTGAAGATCGACAATTACTGGTCCGATTTCCGAATCGAGAACGGCAAGCCTGATTCGGTCACCGATCAGCCGAACAATCCAGCTGTGCTCGTGACGCTTCGTGGCAAAGGCGTTCCGGCTGCTCCGCAAACGACAGATCCGCATGGTGGAACCAACCTGCCGGCAACTAGCGGCCCGCCCACGATGCCGCCAGCGGGCGAAGAAGTGCCCGACCATCTCACGCTGTTCATCGCTCACGACGGAGCAATCAGCTACGAGCTCGTTTCGCGGAACTCGGGGAAATCGAGTGGTAAGATCAACATCAACCAGCCCCTCGCCACCGGCTGGGCAGATTGGCAGTTGAAGGTCGACAATGTGCTGCCGCACGCGGAGCAATCGATGGATTTCACCCCGGTGAAAGCGGACAGCACAGCGACGGCCACGAAGGATTTACCAGATGCCGTGCGCGTTCGCGTCGAGCAGAACGGCAATGCGATCGAGCAATGGGTGCCGGCCGGCTGGCAGGTCACGGTCCCGACCTCGCCTAACGAAACGATGATCGCCTACGGTTGGAAGACGTTTCCATTGCCGATCGGACTCGAACTGCTCGATTTCGAAGTGAAACGCAACGAAGGCAGCGATAGTCCCGCTGGATTCAAAAGCACATTGCGAGTGACCAATTCGGACGGAGGAAACGCGATCGGTTCCTGCTGGATGAATCATCCATTCAGTTACCCCGGTAACGCGCTGCACACGTGGACCGGATTGACTTACAAGGTCTCGCAGGCGTCCTGGAACCCGGAGAACCTCGGTCAAAGCACGGTTCAGATTTTGCGTGACCCCGGTTGGCTGCTGAAATGGATTGGATCGCTGCTCGTCGTCGTGGGCGTGTTCATGATGTTTTATCTCCAGCCCTACCGCAAACAAACCGAAGGCGAGCCGATCGCGCCGCCGACCACAGGCCAGCCCAAACAGCACCGCGAAACTGCACGAGTCTTACAGCACATCTGAAGCTATAAGATCTTGGATGCACCCTCACCTGGCGCTGTCGCGTCCTCCTCTCCTCAGGGAGAGGACTGAGGCGCGGGAATCGGTGCACCAGTGCGTGTGGCCGGTTTTTGGCCGTTTTTCTCCAGCGCCACCTCCAGAACTTCGTCAACGTTTTCCACCGGCACAAACTTCAGTTGTTGCTTCGCTTCCTCCGGAATGTCGACAAGATCCTTCTCGTTCAGCTTCGGGATGATGACGGTGGAAATGCCGGCGCGTAGTGCGGCTAGACTTTTTTCTTTCAGGCCGCCGATCGGCAGAACGAGTCCGCGCAGCGTGATTTCCCCGGTCATCGCGACATCCGGACGGACCGGTGTGTTGCTGAAGAGCGACGCTAGCGCGGTGAACATCGCAATTCCAGCGGAAGGTCCGTCCTTGGGCACTGCGCCCGCGGGTACATGCACATGCACATCGGTATCGCGGAACTCGTTCGGTCTCACGCCCATGGCGCCATCGCGGCTGCGGACAAGGCTGAGCGCGGCCTGCGCCGATTCTTTCATCACCTCGCCGATGTGACCCGTAAGCGTGACATTGCCTTTCCCCGGATAGCGTGTCGCTTCGATGTGCAAAACTTCGCCGCCGGCCGGCGTGTACGCGAGACCAGTCACGACGCCCGGTTTGCTCGTTTTCAGTTTGGTTTCACGGACGTATTTGGCTGGGCCTAACATCTCGGTGACCAGCTCCGGCGTAATCGTCACGTGATCGGTTTTCCCACGGGCGACCTGTGCCGCAATCCCGCGGCAGATCGTGCCGATCTGCCGCTCAAGTTCGCGCACACCGGCTTCGTGTGTGTAATCGTTGATGACGCGCCGCAGTGCTTCCTCCCGCCAATCGCATTGCTCGGGCTTGAGCCCGTTCTCGTGCATCTGCCGCCTAACGAGATATTTCTTCGCAATCTCCAGCTTCTCGCGCTCCGTGTAGCCGGGCAGAGAGATCACCTCCATGCGGTCCCGCATCGTCTCGGGCACGCCGTCGATATAGTTCGCCGTCGCGATAAAGATCACCTGCGACAAATCGAATGGAACATCGAGATAATGATCGACAAAGGTATGGTTCTGCTGCGGATCGAGCACTTCGAGCAGCGCGCTCGCCGGGTCGCCGCGGAAATCGGCGCCGATCTTATCAATCTCATCGAGCATGAAAACCGGGTTGCGCGTCCCGGCGCGGCGCAGCTCCTGAATAATTCGCCCCGGCATTGAGCCGATGTAGGTGCGGCGATGACCGCGGATTTCGGCTTCGTCGCGAATGCCGCCGAGACTGACGCGCACAAATTTACGCCCAAGTGCATCGGCAATGGACTGGCCGAGGCTGGTTTTACCGACGCCGGGCGGTCCGAGAAAACACAAGATCGGACCATGGCCCTGCGGGTTGAGTTTGCGCACAGCGAGGTACTCGATGAGCCGCTTCTTCACTTTCTCAAGGTCGTAGTGGTCGCGATCGAGTGTCTGCTGCGCTTGATCAAGATCGAGATTGTCCTCGCTCAATTTTGCCCACGGCAGATCGGCGATGATTTCGACGTAGCTAACAATGACGGAATACTCCGGGCTGGCCGGTGGAATAAAATCGAGCCGTTTCAACTCGCGCTCGGCTTGCGCCATCACTTCCACCGGGGGCTTCGCTTCCTCGAGTCGCGTGCGGAGTTGCTGCATTTGTTCTTCGCTGCCGGCTTCGCCTTCGCCCAGCTCATGCTGGATCGCTTTGATTTGCGAGCGCAGATAGGCGCGGCGTTGCGCATCCGAGAACTGCGACGCCACGTCCTTCTGCAGCTTCTCCTGGATCTGCGCGATCTCGAGCTGCGCTGAGATATATTTTTGCACCGCGCGGAGGCGCTTCTCGACATCGAGTTCTTCGAGCAGCGCCTGTTTTTGCGCAACTTCGATGTTCAAGTTCGGCGCGAGAAAATCGGCGAGCTGCTCGGAATTGTTGATGTTGAGCACCATCAATCGCGCCTGCTCGGGGGTTTCCGGTGTAAGCTCGAAAAGCTTCGCCGCCGAGTCGCGCAGGTTGCGAAAGGTCGCCTTCCATTCCTTGCTCTGTGGCGGCGCGATCGAGGAGAGCAGATCGATCTCGGCGCGCAAAAACGGCGTCGTGCTGACGATTTTGCGCAGGGCAAACCGATGCAGACCCTGCGCAATAACCAGCACGTGGTCGTCCCCTTGCCGAATCATCTTCAACACGAGCACAGCCGTGCCGACGTGATACAGATCCTGCGGCGTCGGATCTTCGATCGCTTCGTCGCGTTGCGTCAGTAACCCGATGATCTTCGTTTCCAGCAGTGTTTCGTCGAGCAATCGAATCGACGCCGTGCGGCGCACGTTTAGCGGCACGATCGTGCCGGGGAAAACGACGAAGCCACGCACTGGCAAGATCGACAGTGTGTCGGGAATCTGCGCGATCCGCGTCTGATTGGCGCTTGCCGCCGCGATCGTGCTTTGCGTGTCGGGTTTTGCGCCCGGGTCACTTTGCAACCCGCTGATTTGTTCGACGTCGCTCACTGTTTCACCGGCAGCGAGATCCAAAGTAAACCATTGCGCTGCTCGGCCTCTGCTTTGTCAATCTCCACCTCCACGGGCAATGCAACTTCGCGCTCGAACGGCCCGTAATCGATTTCCATCGCCAGCAGCTGCACCGCGCGGCCTTCCCCATGCGACGGCTCGGGCAACTCACGCGCGCCGCGAATGAGCACGCGGCGCGCTTCCACGGTCAGGTCGATCTGTGAGCGTTCGACTCCGGCAAGATCGACACAGATGCGCACGTTTGACCGGCAGCGATACGCGTTGATCGCCGGCTCCCACGTGTGCGGCGCAAACTGCGAAAAATGCGAACGCGTCAGCTCATAGGTGACATCGTGAAGCGCGCCGTGCAGCCAGCGTAACTTAATGCTGTTGATCGGGTCCATGTGACAAGTCTAACTCACGCGGCGCGTCTGCGCCCGTTCCAACCGCTTTATTTCACCGGAATCCTTTTCCGGCGTTTCGCCTCCACGCCCGGAAGTTCTGCGCACACCTTCACCTCTTTGTCCGTTTCGGTTACGTTCGCTCCCGAAATGGTCAAACAAACGGTTGATCTGGTTGCGCAAATCCATGAGCGGGTCGCCGCCCCGCGTCGCGGGTGCGCGTTCATTACTCCTTCTCGATGGAATGATTGCCATAAAACAGGCCTCCTCCCTGGTTTTCGTGCTCTGTACTAGTTACGCGGAGCACACCATCTTCGCGTGTTTGCCTGAGATCGATTGACGATGTCGATCTTGCCTAACATCAGAGAGGATTGAATTTCATCTGGATGCAGCGTTCTGCGTATCTTCTCACCGGCGCGTTCGCGATCCCCGCGCTTCGCGCGCACGCAGAGTCGCCGCCGAATGCTCAAAGCGTTCTCGCGGAAGTAGGCAAGGTCGTTTCCTCAAACGGAATCGATGAAGCAAAAGCGGTAGAGATCGGCGGCATTCAGCAATGGATCACGGTGCGCGGACGCGACCGGCGTAACCCACTCCTGCTTGTGCTGCAT